>JBIPMO010000206.1:0-5764 GCA_044369085.1 Phycisphaerales bacterium | reverse complement strand
CGTCACCACTCCCTCGAAGCACGCCGATGCGACCCACTTCTTTCCACCTTCGACCGCCGGCCGCTCGACGACATGTCCGCCGGCATCGAGCCTCCAAACGGGCAGACCGAGCGCGGCGCACCGCTCCAGCAGCACATCGCCCGCGTGGCCGCTCTCGGCTTGAGGTTGGAACGCTGGATCGTTCACGCCGCCTTTTTCTCCTGAGAATCGCGCTGGATTCCCAGCACGCCGTCGACGATCTCGAGCACCTCGCGCGGGCTGAACGGTTTGCTCATGACCTTGCGGATGTTGGTCTTCTGCAGGTCGCTCTGCGCGAGCGCGTGCCCGCGAGCGGTGAGCATGATCGCGGGGATCTCGGATGTCGAGGGGTTCTTCTTGAGCCGCTCGCACATCTGCAACCCGTCGAGGTAGGGCATCTGAAGGTCGGTGATGATCAGGTCCGGCGGCTGCTGGATCGCCAGTTCGAGCGCCTCCTCGCCGTCCGAGGCCGTGCGCACCTCAAACCCGGCGTTGCGCAGCTTCAGGCACACCACGTGCACGATGTGGGCCTCGTCATCGACGACCAGGATGGAACGCGGCGAGCCCTGGATGTTGCTCACGACTGACCTCCCTGAAACTCATAGGGAACTGTGAACCAGAAGCGGCTGCCCATCCCCACTTCGCTGTCGACATCGATCTTGCCGCGGTGAACGGTCTCGACGATCTGCCGGACCAGGTTCAGCCCCAGGCCGGTTCCCTTGGCGAATCGCTTGTAGTTCTCGACCCGGAAGAACTTCTCGAACAGCCTCGCTCGGGCCTCGGGAGGAACTCCAAGCCCGGTGTCCTGCACCGCCACGAGCACCGAGCGCGACGCGTCGTCGTTCTCGACGCTGACGGTCACGCGGCCTTCTTCCGGCGTGTACTTGATCGCGTTGGAGACCAGGTTCATCACCACCTGGTACATCATGTCGCGGTCGGCCTCGGCGGTGTAGATCAGCGGGCCGATCTTCTCGATCAGCATGATCCGCTTGGCCTTGGCCTGCGGCTGCATCGTCTCGACCACCTCTCGCACCACTTTCGCGAAGTCGACCTCCGAGCGTTCCACCGAGACGATGCCCGCCTCGATGCGGCTGATGTTCAGCATGTTGTCGATCATCCGGCTGACTCGGTCGACCTCGCCCTTGATGATCGAGTAGAACTCGCCGCGGGCCTCCTCGGTCGCGGCCTCGCCGTCGATCAGCATCTCGACGTAGGCGTTGATCGACGCCAGCGGCGTGCGCAGCTCGTGGGAGGCCTGAGACACGAAGTCCGACTTCATCTGCGCGATTTCCTTCTCGCGCGTCACGTCACGGAGGATCGTCACCACGCCCCCCGGGGTGTTGCGTATCTCGGGGAGGCAGGCGATCGTCACGTCGAAGGCCGCGTTGGGAGCGCCGCGAGAGGGCTCGGCCGGCATCGTGTGCTCGACCCGCTTCTGCCGGGCGCTCACCCCCGACTTGCTGACATCCTTGATCATCTGACGAAGGGACTCGTCGGGCACCACCTGGTCGAGCGGCCGGTGCTCGGCGCCGGCGTCGCCGACCCCGAGCAGACGCTCGGCCGACGAGTTGGCGAGCATCACGTCGTTGAACTGATCGGTCACGAGCACGGCGTCGCGGAGCGAGTCGAGGATGCTCTCGGCGTGCGAGCACTCGGCCTCGGCCAGGCTCAGGCGGATCTCCGCTTCGCGCAGCTTGCCCGATGACTCGTCGAACCTGCTCGACCAGCGGATGAGCCCACGCCGGCCGGCCTCCACCACCGGCGACAGCCACCCGGCGCGCTCAGGGGCGATCTCCTCCGGACGCCCATTGGTTTCGAGCAGGCCCGCCGCTCGTCGGAACGACGACCGCGCCATCATGCCGAACGCGATCACTCCCAGCGCTACCGCGACTCCGGCGGCTGCGGCAAGGAGCACGCCGCGCGAGCCCTCCGCCAAAGGCGCGTACCTGTCCGCGAGCCAGACGGCCGCGGCGGCCATCGCCGACGTCACCGTGCCCGCGGCGATCCATGCTGTCAATCCGCCGCTCTTCATGAAGGGTCCGATCCGTGTGCGCGTGGCCGCGAGTCGTCGGGTCATTCGTTGACGGGTGCGTTTGCCATCGCCGCTTCACGCTTCACACCCTCGAGCAGGGCGCGGGCCTGGGTGTCCGACGGATTCCGGTCGATGGCGAGGGCAAGCGCAGCAGCCGCGTCCTGACTGCGCCCCATGTCCTGGAAGATCAGCGCGGCGAGCTTCGCGGCGTTCGTGTCCAGCTTGTCTCGCTGGACCGCCTGGCGGAGCGTGGCGACGGCCTGGGGCAACTGGTTCTGCTCGCGCTGCCACATCGCCGTGAGGATGTACCCCTGAGCGCTCTCGGGAGCGATGGCGGTCGCTCGGCGCCCGGCCTCGCGCACTCGAAGCCAGTCCTTGAGCACCACGGCAACGTTGCCGAGCTCGGCCCACGCCGAAGCGTCCTGCTGACCATCTTCGGATGCGACGACGCCGAGCAGGATCTCCCGGGCTTCGACGGGCTTGTTGAGCTCGACCAGGCAGCGGGCGCGCAGCAGCTGCAGGTCCGAACGCGACGCGGCGGACTGATCGCGAGAAGCGCGTCTCAAGCTCGCCTCCGCCTCGGAGTAGCTGCCCGCCGCGAACTGCGCCCGAGCGAGATCCTCGATCAGCGATGCATCGTCTGGCGCCAGAAGCACCGCCTCGCCGTAGTACTCGGCGGCCTGCTCGTGATCTCCGCGGATGGACGCGATGTGGCCGAGCGTCTGCCGCACCCCCGCGTTGTGCGCGAAGTCCTTCTTGCTTGAGAGCAGCCGCTCCTCCGCCTCGCTGATCCGGTCCTGATCGATCAGCATCTCGGCCGAAGCCAGTATGTACTGGCCGTTGGTCGGTTCGGCGCTGAGGGCGGCGTCGTATGCTTCCAGCGCGTTGTCAAACTGGTTGAAGCGCTCGAAAACAATCCCCTTGTAATAGTGCGCCTCGGCGTGATCGCCGTCGATCTTGATCGCCTGATTAAGCGCGCCAAGAGCCGACTCGAGCGCGCCCTGCTCGATCATGATCCGCCCGTGAAGCACGTGGCTCCTGGCCACCTTGTCGTTCATCGAGATCGAGTTCTCGATGCTGCGCCGCGCCTTGTCCAGATCGCCCGCCAGGAACTGCTGCTGCGCCATGTCGAACTCGGTGGCGGCCTTCATCTGTGCCATCCGCTTGGCTGACTCCTCGCGGAACTCCGCCGTGTGGGCGCCCTTGATCCCCGCGCACCCGGGCAGCAGCCCGCCGACAATCAGCGCCGCGGAGAGCATCAAGCAACGTGGACTGGGATTCATGGTTCGGTTCTCCAGATTTCTGGTCGGGCCGGGGGGTCGCTCACTCGTTCACTGGAGCCTGTGTGACCTGCCGGCTCGCCGGGTGGCCCTTCCACTGGCGTGGCTTTCCGTCGGCGGAGCTGGGATGCTGGGAGCTCGCGGGCTCTCCGGCGGAGGTTGCGTCCGCGGCCGGCTGAATGAACGCCGGAGCGGGCGCCGCGGCGGGGTCCTGCGGCAGCGAAGCCGCCCTTTCCGCGGCCTTCTCGTTGATGATCCGCTCCATCAGGCTCCGCTGCGGCCAGGTGGGCGTCGTCGCACCGAGTTGCTGCTGCATCCGGTAGACCTCTGGCTGCGATGGATTCAGTTCCAGCGAACGGCCGAGCAGGTTCTGGGCCTCGGCCGTCTTGCCCTCGGCGGCCAGGCGTTCCGCGCGAACATTGAGCTGTGCTGTCTGGCGGTCGCGGCTCCAGGGCAAGAGTCCCTGGCGAGATCCGGCTCGAACGTTCTCGGCGTACTGCACGGCGTTCTCGCCCTGCGTCAGAAGCACCTGGTCGTTCACGATCGTCGGCTTGATCATGAAGATGATCTCGGTCCGGTCGGTCGTGTCGTCCTGACCGCGGAACGCCGCCCCGATCAGCGGGATGTCGCCCAGCACAGGCACCTGCGAGCGCTTGAGCCGGGTGCTCTCGCGGAACAGGCCGCCCAGGACCACGGTCGATCCGTCGGGCACCACGACGTTGGTGGTGATCTCCTGGCTGACCTCATCGGGGACGGTCACGGTGCGGCCGTCGTTGTCGGTGAACTGGTTGATGATGCCCTCGGAGACCTTGGGCTTGAGCTCCATCCGGATGAGCCCGTCGTTGGAGACAAAGGGTCGGAAAGCCAGCGAGGTGCCGGTGGGCAGGAACTCGACATCCTGCTCCGTGACCCCGTTGTTGGTCGTCGACTTGAGGTAGCCGATCTTGCGCCCGATCTCGACCTTGGCCGACTGCCGGTTCAGGGCCAGGATCTTGGGGTTCGAGACGATGTTCACGTCCGACACCTCGTCCAGAGCGCGGATGAACAGCGCGATGTCGTCGTGCAGCAGGCCGAGCTTGATCGTCGCCGGGCCCGACGTGTTGCCGGGCGTGAGCGCGACCGCGCCCGCTCGATTGTCGGCTGGAAGGAACTCATCCCCCGCGTTAAGCACGTTCGGCGCGCCGAGCGCGCCGCCGATGTCAAAGAAGTCCGTGAAGTTCACGCCGTTCAGGAAGGCGAAGTCCACGCCGAACGCGTTGTTCTCCGTCAGGCTGGTCTGCAGGATCGTCGCCTCGACGAGCACCTGGGCCGGCTTGCTGTCGAGCTGGGTGAGCAGCGCCTCGATCTCGCCGATCTGCTCGGGGTAGTCGTAGATGACGAGCGTCGCCGACAACGCGAACTGCTCGTCGCCGGTCGGCGAATCGGCGGGGATCGTGAACGATCCCACATCGCCGTTGGTCTTGATCTTGCCCTTCTCTGAGAGAAGCGGCGCGACGAACTCGGCCGCGTCGTTGGCGTTCAGATAGTTGAGCCGGATGACCTTGGAAACCATCCGCCGATCGTCGGCGCGGATCTTCTCCATCTCCTCCATCGTGTAGACGTAGATGAAGTTGCCCTTCTCGATGTAGCCGTACCCGTTGACGTGCAGGATCGAGTCCAGCGCCTCGTAGAACGTCACGCCGTAGAGGTTCGCCGACACTTTGGCGTCGACGTCCCGCGCTGCAACGATGTTCTTGCGGCTCTGCAGGCTGAGCATCTGCAGGACGTTGGCCAGGTCCTCATCCTGGACGAACATGTCCACGGTCATGTACTCACTGACGCTGACGTTGCCTTGTTCGCCGCCTTCGTTGCTCGGCTCCGGGGTCGGCGATGGCTGGTCGTAGACGGGGACATCCTCGGGGAACTGGGCCGCGCCGGGCGCGGGCTCGGTGCCGGCAGCGGCGGGCGCGCCCGGGCTCATGGGCGGGACCTCGGATGGCGGGTAGATCTCGCCACGCATCGCTCGCGGGGGAATGCCCTGGGTCGCCGCGCCGGGGTAGCCGGGCGAAGGAGCCGCCACGCTCGCGGTCGGAGCGGTCTGCGGGGCCGCGGCGGCGGGCGGTGTCGCCTCCGCCGGGGCGCTCGCGGGCGAGCCATCTCGCGTGAACGTGCCCGGTTTGCTCGGTGCCTTGGCGGGCGTGCTGGTCGCCTTCTTGCTGCCGCTTGATGTCGGAGGAGCGGTGGTCGTGCTCGTTGATGGAGTGCCCGAGGTCGCGGCCGGGCTGTTCTCGGCGGTCGCTGGCTGGGACTCGCCCGAAGCCCACGCCGTGCCCGCGCAGAGCGCCAACGCGAGGGCCACGCTCGCGCCCGGACGTCGGCGCGCGTTCCCGGCTGCTTCCTCGATCGGGCGGACATACGTGCCTGCAACCCTGCTGCGGAGCATGTGAGACTCCTC
>JBIPMO010000026.1:0-17260 GCA_044369085.1 Phycisphaerales bacterium | reverse complement strand
CGTGTCGTGGCTGCCGAAGAGATTCTGGTGGATGAGGTTGGTCTGGGCCGTGTCGTTGAACGCTTCATCGAGACGTGTCACGAGGTTGCTCGTGGGCGTGGCCGGGCGGACGCCCAGCCAGTCGAGGACCGGCTTGCAGAAGGGGTAGTGCATCTGCGTGTCGAAGGAGTCGCCCTGAAGCACGGGGGTGGCGTCGTCCCAGATCTCGGCGATGATCACCGCCTGGGGGTTGATCTGTTTCACGAGCTTGCGCCAGTCGCGCCAGAATGGCAGCCCGACATCCAGCGCGACGTCGAGGCGCCAGCCATCGATCCCGTCCGAGGGGTCGCCATCGCCGTTGGGGTCCATCCAGCGCCGCGTGACATTGAACAGGTGCTCCTTGACGGGCGGCACGAGGTCGCCGTTTGGCATCTGCTTGAACTTGGGCAGGGCCCCGGTGTTGAACCACGACTCCCAGCTCTTGAGCTTCCCGCTCTCATCGAATGTGACGTAGAACCAGTCCTTGTAGGGGCTCTTGTCGCCCTTCTCCATGATGTCTGAGAAGGCGAAGAAGGGCTTGCCGGTGTGATTGAAGACTCCGTCGAGCACGACCTTGATGCCGTGCTTCTTGGCGGCGGGCAGGAACTCATCGACGAAGTACCGGTCGCCGGGTGTCCACTTCCAGGTCGAGGGGTCCGCGGGCTCGCCTTCGAAGGTCCAACTCTCGGGCACCTTGCCGGCGCTGGCGGGGGTGGCAAGGTTGTCATCGATGTGGCGGAAGTCGGTCGCGTCGTACTTGTGCATCGACTCGGCCTCGAAGACCGGGTTCATGTACAGAGCGGTGACGCCCAGGTCGCGCAGGTAGTCGAACTTCTCGGCGATGCCCTGCAGGTCGCCGCCGTAGCGGCGGTCCCAGACGACGTGGAACAGGTTCCCGCCCTTGCGCGGCGGCCAGGGCTCGTTCGGGCCCGTCTTGTAGCGTGAGCGCCACGAAGCCTCTTCGGCCGGGGTGATCGTGTACCAGTCATCGGTCCAGGGCTTGTTGTAGACGTACGGCCCGTGGGGGTCGTTCTGCGGGTTCCCGTTGCGGAAGCGCTCAGGGAAGATCTGGTACCACACCGCTCCCTTGGCCCAATCGGGGGTCTCGAAGGCCGGCGCGATCGTGCGTATGTACTGCGCGGTGGTTTCTTGCTTTGATCCGTCGATCAGCGTGAACCAGTACTTTGCCAGGGGTTTGCCGATCGCGATGCGGGTCGACCAGCGGTCGAAGCCGGCGAGGTCCGTCGACTTCGGCAGCGGCATCTGGAGCGTCGTTTGTCTTCCATCGACATCCGCTTCGACGTTGAGCACGACCTTCTGCACATCCCCGGGCAGGGTCGAGATGCCCACATCCGCGAGCCCCAGGCCCGCCGAGATGCCCAGGAAGTCGCGCGTGGATTCCGCAGCGTGTCGGACACCGCGCAACTCGATCGCGTCGGGCTTGGGGTCGCCGAACTCCGCGGGACGGGGCCCGACGACGACCACGCTGGCCAGCCCGCCCGGTGATCCGGTCGCGGTCTGCTTGGCCACGGGGTCGAGGATCTCGACCTCGCCGTCGAGCAGGAACTTGTAGCGGTGGGGGCCCTCGGGCAGGTTCACGATCGCGCGGTAGTTGCCATCGGTCTGGCTCTGCAGCGGCAGAGCGCCGGGCTGACCCGGGCGGGCCCAGTTGTTGAACTCACCGATGAAGTGGACGCTCTGCACCTGCTGCGTGGGCATGTAGAGCACGGTCCGCCAGTCGCCGCGGTGCAGGAGCAGTGGGGCCGACTTGTCGTCGCTGGTCACGACCTTTCCATCGCGGATGATCACGGCGTAGGTGCCGGCGGTGGCCCGCGCGTTCTCGGCGCGGATGTAGTCGCCCGCGGCCAACCCCGTCACATCCATGAACGCGAACTCGACGGGCGCATCGAAGCGCAGCAGAGCCACCATCGACCCGTCGGCCTGAGGCTCGAACTTGGTCTCGATCTGCCGCCCGGGCGCCGCCACCGTCGCGTAGCGCACCGCCGCGCCGGGCATCACGGTGAGGTCCAGCGTCATCTCGCGCTTGATTTCACCCTCGGACATGATGACCTGGACCGAGAGCGGACCGGGCTTGGAGGGCACGATCAGGCGGCGGAGCTTGCTGCCCGACTCCCTCGTGTTGCGCGCTTCGGGATCGCTGAGCTTGGTGACAAAGCGCCCGATGTCCACGCGCCCATCGGTGCTGATCGATTCGGACATGTCCAGGATGAAATCGCGCCCGGCGATCACCGGGCCGATCACCCGCGCGCTGAGCACCGGCTCCTTCGCCCTAAACGCCCGCACATCCGACACCTTCTTGTCCGTATCGAGCGTGAAGCGGTACTCGGCCGGGTGCATCACACGCACGAGCAGGTCGTCCCCGGGCTGGACCAGTTCGCCGCCGCGCCCGGCCCCGAGGTGCCCCTGGTCCCACGCGCCGTTCCTCACGTACTTGAACCGGTGCGACCCCGCGGGCAGTTCCCTTTCGAGCAGCCACTGGCTTCCCTTGCGGGCCATGGTCCAGTTCGGATCGCTGGCGTTCCAGCCGTTGAAGGTGCCCGCGATGCGCCACACATCCTCGGCGCGGGCCTGCCCGCACAGCGACGCCGCGACCGCCAGCGCGATCATCATGGACAGCAGGCGCTGCATCAGGCCGAACGGGATCTTCCTTGGCATCGTTATCGCGCTCCGGACGGTTTATGCTTGTGCTACGGACATGGCTCGCGTCGCGAGCCGGGCGATCCGCCCCACCGGGGGGCGTCACTGAGAATACGTGAGCAGCCGGGCCCGCATCAGTCCACGCGGCAGCACGAGGCGCGCTCGACGAGGGCCACCGGCAGACGGCCCTCGATCCCGCCGACCCCGTTGCCGTTCCCGCTCGCGGCGTGGTCCTTCAGGATCATCTTGAGCAGCCGCTTGCAGGCCTCGGCGCCGATCTGGAAGAAGTTGAGCCGGACGGTCGTCAGCGGCGGCTCGGAGAGGGCGGCCTGCGGGATGTCATCGCAGCCCATGATCGAGATGTCCACCCCGGGGCGGAGCCCCCTGGCCCGAAGCGACTGGTAGGCGCCGATGGCCATTTTGTCGTTGGCGCAGAAGATCGCCGTCAGCTTCGGGTCGCGTGCGAGCAGCTCATCGCAGGCCGATTTTCCCGTCTCGACCAGGTATTGGCCCTCGACGATGCTGCGCTCGGTCAGGCGGATGCCGTGGTCGCCCAGGCGATCAACGAAGGCCTCGGTCAGCTCCTGGCTGGTGAGGACCATCTGGGCGTTGCCCGAGATGTGGCCGATGCGGCGATGCCCCAGGCCATGGAGGTAGTCCGCGGCGATCCGCCCGGCCTGGGGGTAGTCGCAGACCACGTTGTGCAGGTCCCACTGGGTGAAGTGGTTGTTGACGATCATCATCGGCTTGTCGGTGCCGTTGAACTCTTCGAGCCACTTGTGCTCGTGGGTCGCGCCGATGAAGAGCACACCATCGACCGAGCAGTCTTCGAGCAGCGTCATGTACTCGCGGCGGCGGACGTACTCGCGCCGCGCGACCTCGAGCAGGATGCGGAAGCCGTGGTCCGCGGCCGTCTCGTAGATGCCGCTGATGATTTCGCCGAAATACACATCCGCAAGCGCGTGCTGCAGAGCGGGGACCAGCACCGCGAGCGTGTTGGCCCGACGGTTGGGCAGCCCGCGGGCCAGCCGGCTGGGGGTGTAGGAGAGCCTCTCCATCGCCTCGAGCACGCGCTGCCGCGTGGCATCGGAGATGCGGTGGTCATTCTTGTTGAGCACCAGCGAGACGGTCGTGAGCGATACCCCGGACTCACGGGCGACATCGCGGATGCTGGTTCTGGACTTGGACATGGCCTGCTTCCCATTCATAGAGCACCCCGCCGCCCGACCGCTCCAAGGTGATCGCCGCGACCAATCGCGTCGGCCCCGGCGGGCGCTCTCCCACATCGTGGCTGGCGAAATCCCGGTTGGGGGTCGCCGTCTCAGTAAAACATTTTACCTCGCCATCCGCGCCCACGCCAGACCGAGCGGCTGTTTTCCGCTGATTCCTGCCCCCAATGGGTAGGTTACGCAGAATAGGCGGGCATTTCTGGACGATTTGCCCTTGGATATCGGATGAGGTTGGGGTAGAGTGATGGTGTAGGTAAAACGTTTTCTCTCGGGCCACACCGGAACGGACGTTCCGCCGATGCGTATGGAAAACCACTCCCGCGGCGAGGCCTGCCCTGCCTTTCCGCCGCGGGAACATAGAGGGGTTCGAAAAAATGCTCCGTCCGCACGTTTCCCGTCCCTCCGGCGTCCCTTCCTCCGCCGCCCGTCGAGCGTTCACGCTGATCGAACTGCTGGTCGTCGTGGCGATCATCGCCATCCTGATCGGCATCCTGCTGCCCGCCATCGGCAAGGCCCGCGAATCGGCCCGCCGGGTGGGCTGCGGGTCCAACCTCAAGGGCGTTGGGACCATGATGACGCTCTACTCGGGCGACTACGACACGTGGTACCCGGTTCTCCCGGCCACAACCGCCGCGAGCGCCACCACGGAAAAGATTCCTGATGGAGTGCTCTTCTCGAACCAGCACATCTATGGTGGCGTGGCCGGGCTCTTCAGCCTTCAGCAAAAAGGCAACCAGGACCAATCCGTGCAGCGCGGCCCGTACGCGATCCAGGATGGGCTTCGAGGCACCATGTTCTTGTGGAACAGCCAGACACGCAGGTGGACGCGCAACTCTTCAGTGAAATCTCGGCCGATCATGAGCTCGTACATCGAGTCCGGGTCCGAGCTTTCCGTGCTCCGGTGTCCTTCGGACAGCGCCGACGGCGGCGAGAACGGCGACTACATGCCGTACAACGAGGCTCGCCCGATCACGAGCGCTGTGACCAGTGCGCTCGCGGAGAATCCCGAGCTCGACGACCCGACGTTTGTCGACGACGTGATCTGGTTCAACATCTCCTACCTCTACATCGTCGGCATGACTTCGCAGGATGGCGCCGCGGTGGGTCTGATGGGCGATGAGTCCAACGCCGCGGATAACGGCTTCAGAGTCTCCGGACTGCAGAACGCCTATGGAACGCTGCGCCGCGAAGCTCCGCAGGACGCGGCCAAGGGGTACCAGCAGCAGGACAACCACGGGATCACTGGCGGCTCTTGGGCCTTCTCGGACGGGCACGTCGAGTGGATCTCGCAGGGTAAGAGCGAGTACACCGCAGGTGAACGTGTCGAACCGGGTAACGGTGATCGCCGGTGGTTCGCGTCGGGAACCAACCCGCACGACCGGATCTTCCAGAACATCGCCCGCAACCGCAAGAACGGCACCGGCGCGATCCAGACGATCGACTGAGCCTCGGTCGAAACAGGCAGTTCATGCGGGCCCGGATCGGTCGATCCGGGCCCGCGTTCGATATCGGAGCGATGAATCTCGCCTCGCATCAACGTGCTCGTCAGGCGGCCGGTCACGCTGAGCGAGCCGGTGGCCCGGACTTGCCGAGCGTCGCTCGGTGTGCAGAATCATGCCTCGTGCCGGTGTGACCCCATCGGCGGGCCGATGGACAGGAGCGCTCCCACCGAGCGTTCATGAACTTGCCGCTCGCACGCCGGGGTCCGGCAGGAAGGGACGCTCCGATGTCATCGGTACTCATCGACCTTTTGATCGCGGCATCTCTGTACGCTCTGCTCTTCGCCGGGTTGGAACTCGGGTTCCGCGCGGGGCGCCGCGCGGGCGAGGAGCACGACCCCCGCGCTTCTGGCCAGATCGGGGCTATCCAGGGCGCTGTGCTGGGACTGCTCGGGCTCCTGCTCGGCTTCAGCTTCGCCGCCGCGGGATCCCGATTCCTCGAGCGGCAGGACCTGATCGTTCTGGAGGCCAACACCATCGGCACCTCGTACATGCGAGCCGGGCTGCTCCCCGAACCACAGCGAACGGACCTGCGCCGCGAGCTCAAGCAGTACACGGCCGACAGGCTTGCGCTGGTCCCGCACCTCCGCGATGGTCTGACCGAGCAGATGAAGGAGCAGATCTCTGCTTCGCACGCGCGGATCTGGGCCATCGCGCAGAGCGGCGTGCTCGCCGACCGATCGGTGATGCTCGCCGTGCTGCCGCCGATCAATGACCTGATCGACCTGCACAGCACGCGCATCAGCGCCGGCAGAAAGCATCTGCCCATGCTGGTGCTGGGCCTGCTCATCGCGTGCTCGCTGGTCGCGGTGGCCGTGATCGGCTACGGGTGCGGCCTGAGCGGCCGTCGCCGACTGCCCATGACGAGCTCGCTGGCCATCCTGATCGGCAGCGCTTTGTGGATAACGATCGATCTCGACCACCCGCGAGCGGGCCTGCTGCAACTGAGCGATGTCCCGCTTCGCGAGATTGCCTTTCCCGAGGACGAGTAGCCCGGGCGCCCGATCATGGATCCGGCCGCACGTGCGTGATGCCGGGCAACACGCACGACTGAATGGTGGATGCCGCCTCGAATCCTCGAGCGGCCCAAAACGCGAACGAGCCTGACCCCCTTCTGATCGCGTCAGAACCGGCATTGTGCGGCACTGGAGCGACTGAAGGAACGTCAGGCTCGATTCAGCGAATGACCCCACGGGGATTCGAACCCCGGTTTTCAAGATGAGAACCTGACGTCCTAGACCAGGCTAGACGATGGGGCCAACCTTCGCGCCGGATGACCGACGCCGAGGTTAGTGTACGAGATCAACGGCTCAGGTCAAGCCGATGGCTGGGTCGAGGTCGAGGCGGCTTGTCGGCGCAGTTGGGCCAGAGCGTAGACCGCGGCTTCCGTCTCCGATTGGGCCACGATCGCGCCGCCCGCGTCGCCGTTGCTGATGCGCCATTCGGCGCGGAAGCAGTCGAAAAGTTCGACGCGGCGGATCGACAGGCTGAACCCCTGCCCGGCGAACTCGCGCTGCACGCGATGAACCCCGGGGTACTGACGCCCCTCCAAAAACTCGCAGCCGCTGCTGTCGAGCGTGGACCAACCGGTGGCGTAAAGCTCATCAACCGCGAAGTTCAGTCCCATGGCCGTGCCTTCTTTCTGTGGTCGGGCGACCGGGTCCGCTTCCCGCCGAAGCGGCAACTTTACCCCTGAGGCCCGCCCTGAGGAAAGCAGGAAATCACTCGAACAGGTCGAAATTCCCACAAGAACGGGCCTGGACTGGTGCCCGGATCCGCGCGCGCGGTGGGTTCACCCGAATCTCCTGCGAACGCGGGGCCTTTACCCAATCGGCCGGCTTCCCTACGGTGCATGAGCCACCGAAACTCTGAACTTCAGCCGCGACCCCCCCGGGCCACGGCGATGACCCCCGATCAAAGGCTCGCCTGAACAATGAAGAACGCAACCCCCGCCGATCGTGCCCGCGCGTCGCTCCCCATGACGCTCGGGGCGCTCCGCGCTGCCGGATATCGCTATCGAACGGTGAAGCAGGAGCTTCGTGAGAACGCGATCGCCGCGCTGGCGGCGGGCACCGAGATCTTCCCCGGGCTGCTCGGCTACGAGGAGACAGTGCTGCCGCAGATGCTTCAGGGTGTGCTCTCGGGCCACGATGTGCTGCTGCTGGGGCTTCGCGGTCAGGCCAAGACGCGGCTGCTGCGAAGCCTGACGCAGTTGCTTGACCCCTACATCCCCGTGATCGATGCGCGCGATGCGGGGGTCGAGGTGCCCGATGATCCTCTTTCGCCCACCACCGCCGCCGGGCACCGCGTGGTGGAATCACGCGGCGATGAGACGCCGATCCGCTGGCTCTCGCCCCAGCAGCGCTACCACGAGAAGCTCGCGACGCCCGACGTCACCATCGCCGACCTCATCGGCGAGATCGATCTCGTGAAGCACGCCGAGGGCCGCTACCTCACGGACGAGGCGACGATGCACTTCGGCCTCGTCCCGCGCTCCAATCGCGGGCTGTTCGTGATGAACGAACTGCCCGACCTCGCGCCGCGCATCCAGGTGGGTCTCTTCAACGTGCTTGAGGAGCGCGATGTGCAGATCCGCGGCTACCCCATCCGGCTGGAGCTCGATCTGTGCCTGTGTTTCTCGGCCAACCCGGAGGACTACACCAACCGCGGGCGGATCGTCACGCCGCTGAAGGACCGCATCGGCAGCGTCGTGCGCACGCATTACCCGACGGACAACCGCATGGCGATGCGCATCACGCGCGAGAACGCGTTCATCGATCGTGCGGGCGGTGCGGAGCGCCCACTCGCGGGGGCCTCCGAGGCTGACGCACGGGCGCGGCTCTACTGCACGGGCGCGGCGGCCACGCCGCCCGTCGTTGAAGTCCCGCAGGTGATGCACGAGCTTGTTGAAGAGACGATCAGGCTGGCGCGGCGCAGCCCGCATGTGAACCAGGCCTCGGGGGTGAGCGTCCGAGCGTCGATCACGGCGCTCGAGTGCCTGGTATCGGCGGCGGAGATGCGGGCCCTGCGCACGAAGGAAGCGCGGGTCGCCGCTCGCGTGGTCGATATGACACATCTCGCCGCCGCGCTGCGGGGCAAGATCGAGCTGATGATCACCGAGGATGCGGCCGATGGCGCTTCGACCGAGGACCGCCTGATCGGCGCGCTGATGGGCGAGGCCGTCAAGAGCATCATCGGCAGGCACCTGCAGCTCGAGGCGGTCGAGGCCATCGCCGAGCCATTCTCGAAGGGGCTCAAGCTGCAGCTCGACGACCGAACGACCGCGAGCGGAGCGCTCGAGAGCATGAAGCACGTCGAAGGTCTCATCCCCGCCGCCAAGGTCCTGGCCCGGCGGCTGGAACTCGATGCGGGCGATGACCAGCAGCTCGCGTGCGCCGGCGAGCTCGTGCTCGAGTACCTTTATGTTCACAACCGGCTGAGCAAGCTCGCGGGCAAGAACGGATCGGGGTACGGGCGATGAAACCCGGTCTCCGTAGCCTTTCGAGGTGACGGGCAGCGCCGGCCTGATGAAAGCGGGAAATGTCCCCGCGGCGCTGGCCATACATCAATTGGCCCATGTTCCTCTTGCACCGGCCCCGAACGTATCGGACGTTTCCTGGTGAGAGCAAGGCACGGCTTGCCCCGTGCCGACATACCGATCCGTTGCCTTCATCATCCTCCGCCGCGCCGCCCCGTTGTCCAACTCCTCCTTGGATCGCACGTGGTGCCACGGAGATCTCGGTTCAGGGCGGCCCTTCCCGCACACGGTCGGGCCGTCCTTGGTTCTTCGGGTTCCCGGGGTTGGGGCCTCGTGGGTGGGGCCTTTCCGCAGGGGGTGTTGGCGCGAGATCCATCCCCGGCTGTTCCGCAACCGGTGAACAGGGATTACACTTCCCGCGGGATGGTCCGCGCCACCAATGCCGAAGATGTTCTCGCCGGCTTCTACGCCGGTCGTCGTGTCTGCCTGACGGGCGGCGCAGGGTTCATCGGTTCGCATCTGGCCACGGCGCTCATCGAGCTCGGCGCTGATGTCTCGGTGATCGATGACCTGTCCAACAGCGATGGGCGCTACGTGTGCGACCTCATCGACCGCAACGCCGAGCGCTCGCGGTTCATCTACGGATCGATCCTCGACCCCCGCGCACTCCGCGAGGCGGTCGTCGGTTCGCGGACGGTGTTCCACCTCGCCGCCATGAACTCGGTTCCCAGGTCCTTCGAGCAGCCCGAGCGGACCTTTGAGGTCAACGCGCTGGGCACGCTTCGAGTCGCCGAGGCCGCTCGCCAGGCCCGCGCCGAGCGCCTGGTCTACGCCGCCTCCAGCAGCGCCTACGGCGACGATCCGGCGTTGCCCAAGAACGAATCGATGCTGCCGCGCCCGATGTCGCCCTACGCCGCGGGCAAGCTGGCGGGCGAGACGGTCATCACCTCGTGGGCTCGGGCGTACGGCTTGCCTGGGATCTCGCTGCGACTCTTCAACGTGTTCGGGCCTCGCCAGCGGGCGGGCGATGCGTACGCCGCCGTGGTCGCGGCCTTCTGCACGCGCATCCTCGCCGGGCAGCCGCCGATCATCTTCGGCGGCGGGGCCCAGTCGCGCGACTTCACGCCGGTCGCATCCGCGGTGCGGGCCTTCCTCCTCGCGGGGATGGCTTCGGAGGACCCGCGCGGCGCGGTGGTGAACGTGGCTCTGGGCCGGCGGATCACGATCCTCGACCTGGCCCGCATGATCGCGCGGCTCGCCGACCGCCCGACCATCGAGCCGTTGTTCCGCGAGGGCCGGGCCGGCGATGTCCCGCACTCACACGCGGACATCACCAAGGCCCGCGACCTGCTGGGCTACGAGCCGGTGGGAACGCTGGAAGAAGCGCTGACCGAGACGCTGGACTGGTACCGCAGCCGCAGCGCCGAGCCCGAAGAGGCGACGGCGTAGGCTCGCGGCGGGCTCAGGCCACCGAGTCGACCCGCTCGACCACGGCATCGCCCGCTCCCTTGCGCCACACATCGTGCACCGCGAGATCGGCCGAAGTCGCCGGGAAGTCCTCGCGCCAGTGACAGCCGCGCGATTCGCGCCGCCACGAAGCCGAGCGCGCGATCAACGCCGCGACCAGCAGCATGTTCTGCGTCTCCCAGCCCGCCGGGTCATCGAAGATCTTGTCGAGGGTGTACCGAGCCCAGAAGTCGCACATCTCCGAGGTGTCCTGCACGCGCCGCCCGTGGCGCTCGACCCCCACGTTCCGCCACATCGCGCTGCGAAGCGACGACCGGACATCGGTGAGGTCGAGCTCGCCTTTTTCCGAGAGCGGGATGTTGCTGATGATGTTCACCGGCCCCGAGCGGGCGGGCTCGCCCCAGCCGTTGTTGCCGCTCGACGCGCCCGGGTTCATCTCGCGAGCCGCCGACCCCGCCGCCTCGCCGAAGACCAAGGCCTCCAACAGCGAGTTGCTGGCCAGGCGGTTGGCGCCGTGCAGGCCGGTGCAGGCGGCCTCGCCCACGGCGTAGAGCCCGGGCACGCTGGTCCGCCCGCTCGCATCGGTGCGCACGCCCCCGACCATGTAGTGGGCCGCGGGATTCACCGGGATCAGGTCTTTCGCCGCATCCAGCTCGAACTGCGCCAGCGTCGCGGTGATGCCGGGGAAGCGACCCGCGAAGTTGGGGACGTGACGAGCATCCAGCCACACGTGCGATGCCGCCTGCCGCGAGAGCACGCGGTGGATCGCCCGGCTCACGATGTCGCGCGGCGCCAGTTCGGCGAGCGGGTGCTCATCCACCATGAAGCGGTGCATCGAAGAGTCGAGCAGGTGCGCCCCCTCGCCCCGCACGGCTTCGCTGATGAGCATGCGCGAGGCGCCCGCGACATACAGCGTCGTCGGATGAAACTGCATGAATGCAAGGTCAGCCAGCGCCGCCCCCGCGCGGTAGGCGACCGCGAGGCCATCGGCCGTGGCCACGGGGGGGTTGGTCGTCTCGCGCCAGATCATCCCCGACCCGCCCGAGGCGATGATCGTGGCTCGGGCCCAGATGATCTGCAGCCCGTACTTGGGGTGGTGGGTCACCGCGCCCAGGCAGGGCGAGCGCTCGGCGCTGGTCGGCGTGAGCAGGTCGAGCGCGAAGCAGTTCTCAAACAGCCGGATGCCCGTCGAGGCCCGGGCCCGTTCGAGCAGGAAGCGCGAGAGCTCGGCCCCGGTGGCATCGCCATCCGAGTGCACGATCCGGCGAGCGTGGTGGCCGCCTTCGCGCCCCAGGTGGAGCAACCCGGCATCGTCGCGGTCGGCTCGGAACCCCTGGGACATGTAGCGCATCAGGATCTCTGGCCCCTCGCCGACGACGCGCTTCACCACCGCCGCATCGCAGAGCCCGGCCCCGGCCTCGTGCGTGTCTGCCTCGTGCTTGGCGAGCGTGTCATCAGGGGCGAGCACCGCCGCGATTCCCCCCTGGGCCCAGGAAGTATTGCTCACCCCGAAGCGTCCCTTGGAAAGGACGATGACATCCCCATGCTCGGCGGCACGCAGCGCTGCGGAAAGCCCGGCCGCGCCCGCGCCGATGATGAGGGTGTCGGTGAAAATCTGCGGCAGCAGGATCGACCGGAACGGGATCAGGTAGCGCCGCTCATCGAACAGGGAGTGCATGGGAGGGGAGTGTAGGGTGGGAGGCGAGTTCGAATCGGCGGTGTCACCGATTCTGTCGTGGGCATTGCGAGTGCGATCACGGCTTGTATGACAGCACGCGTGCCACCGATTCCGCAGCAGAATCGCAGCCTGTTGCGGCGTGCTCCGCGCCGTGTCCGTGTCCACTGCACCGATCCCCGGAGCCGAATCGGTGCGCGGCCGAGCGTTGGTGCTGCCTTGCCCGCCCGAGCGTCGGGTTCGGTGAACCGCTCACGTCCGGGTACCATGCCCGGCACGCACGCCTTGCAAGGAGCCGCTCATGGAACTGTACATCGACACCGCGAACCTCGACGAGATCAAGCAGGCCAACGATCTTGGTGTGCTCGACGGGGTGACGACCAACCCGTCGCTGATCGCCAAGGAGAAGACCGACTACACCAAGCGGCTCGCGGAGATCTGCAAGGTGGTTGACGGGCCGGTGTCGGCCGAGGTGATCGCGGTCGATTTCGAGGGGATGATGAAGGAGGGCCGCGGGCATGCCAAGATCGCGCCCAACATCGTGGTCAAGCTGCCGAGCACCGTCGAGGGGCTCAAGGCCTGCAAGGCCTTCACCGATGAGGGAATCCGCACGAACCTGACGCTCTGCTTCCAGCCGCTGCAGGCCCTGATGGTGGCCAAGGCCGGCGCGTTCCTGGTGAGCCCGTTCATCGGGCGCATCGATGACATCGCCGAGGATGGCATGGAGCTCATCCACAAGATCCGCCGCATCTACGACAACTACGGCTTCGAGACCAAGATCCTCGCCGCGAGCATCCGCCACACCAAGCACATGGTCGAGTGCGCCCTGGCCGGGGCCGATGTGGCCACCGTCCCCTTCAGCGTGATCAAGCAGATGATGAGCCATCCGCTGACGGATGTGGGCCTCGAGAAGTTCCTGGCGGACTACAAGAAGGCCTTCGGGGGGTAAGCCCCGGTTCAGATGGATGAATGTCAACCGCAAGCCGACGGACCCGTGTCCGTCGGTCTTTCTTTCTCAGCGGGTCATCAGGCCACCTCGAACAGGAACTCCACCTCCACCGGTGCCCCGAGCGGCAGGCTCGGAGCCCCGACAGCGGCCCGGGCGTGCTTGCCGGTGTCGCCCAGGAGCCTCACGAGCAGGTCGCTGGCTCCGTTGGCCACCTTGGGGTGGTCGGTGAAGCCGTGCTCGCAGGCGACGAAGACGCCGACCCTGACGACGCGCTTTACCTTGCCCAGGTCACCGATCTCCGCCTTGAGCGCGGCGAGCCCATTGAGCACGCACTGCCGGGCACATTCCTGGGCCTGTTCGATCGAGACACCCCCCGGCACCGTCCCGCTCGCAATCATGGCACCATCCTTCAGAGGCACCTGACCGCTGACGAACACCAACGACCCCACCCGAACGGCGGGGATGTAGGACGCGACAGGTTTGGGCGCTGTGGGGAGCGTCAGGCCAAGTTCAAGCAGTCCTGATTCGATGGTGGGCATGGTTCTTCCTTGTCAGGCCAGGTGAGCGGGTGAGCCAGGGGGAGGGTTCAGAGCCGGCGAGCGGGGGGGACGACGGAGCGGGAAAACAGGAAATTCTCTCGGGGGCCATCCCGATCGGGAACCGGCCCAACTTGACAGTCGTATCGGATTTCGTATCGTACCGTTCCCTTGGCGGCGAGCCGTCTCAGCGCACCGGCTCCATCACCGTTCTGATTCCCATACGCTGCATACCAGCACGGGCGATCGGGACTCTCGCACGCCGACAATCTGATCGCGACAGCCGCATCGGCCAGTTTGCGCCCAAATCGGGTTGTTTTCTGGCGATTCGTTGCTCGGCAGTACATGCATATCGCGTGTGTACCCGTGGCAGAGCGGCCTCGCACCCACCCCAGTCGGCGTTCGCATCGTCGCCGGGACACGGCGTCCCGGGTCGCACTTCCTTACGGAGAGTCTCCAATGACGCGCAAATCGGTTCGCGGGTTTACCCTGATCGAGCTGCTGGTCGTGATCGCGATCATCGCGCTCCTGATCGGCATCCTTCTTCCGGCTCTGGGCAAGGCCCGCCGGAACGCACAGCAGCTGAAGGACGGCACCCAGGTCCGCGGCATCTCTCAGGCCATGCTGAGCTGGGCTTCCGACAATAAGAACATCTTCCCGACCCCGAGCATCACCGACCGCGAGAACCGCGTGACCGAGTCTGAGAACAAGAACCGTACGGGTTCGATCCTCTCGCTCATGATCTGGAACCAGTCGATCACCCCCGAACTCTGCGTGAGCCCCGCCGAGACGGGCAACATCCGCGCTTACGCCGACTACCAGTACCAGAAGCCCATCGGTGTTCGCACCGACACCCGCGACTACGCCTCGTACGACCCCCGGTTCCTTGGCTGCAACAAGGACATCCCCGAGTCCGACATTCTTGAGCTGCCCAGCCCCGCCAGCGGCGGTGTTCGCACGGCTCACAACTCCTACGCCCACAACCCCATCGAGGGCGCTCGCAAGGCCCTGTGGTCGGCGACACTGAACTCCTCGTTCGCCGTGATCGGCAACCGCGGCCCGCTCTACCAGGCCGGCAGCAACGCCGCGTGGAACGCGCCGACCCCCCGCACCCCCGATGTCTGGCAGCTTGATGCCACGACCTTCGCCGGTCGCGCCGGTGTCAACTCGCCGACCCTGGCCATCCACGGCGCCGACAACCGCTGGGAGGGCAACCTCGGCTTCGGTGACGGCCACGTCGAGTTCACTCAGGACCCGGACCCCGAGGGCATCACCTTCGTCGATCGGTCGACCAGCAGCACCAACCCCATCAACCAGCGTGACAACGTCTTCGTCGACGAGCAGAATGAAGGCGGCACCAACAGCCCCGTCAGCCTCCGTCGCAACGTCTACCTCAAGGTCTGGGCCCAGGGCATCCCCGTCGGCGCCAACGCGGCGTTCAACGATACGCACATGGATCCCAACGGCGGTTTCGTCTGGGTTGACGGCAAGTAATCACCTCCAGGATCCGTGCCGCGCCCGGCCCCCGGTCGTCCGCGCCCCGGCATCCGAACATTCCAACGGAGAAATCAGCACATGACACGCCGCAACAACCCCCGAGCGTTCACGCTCGTCGAACTGCTCGTCGTGATCTCGATCATCGCCCTGCTCATCGGCCTGCTGCTGCCGGCCCTGGGCAAGGCTCGCCGGAACGCCCAGCAGATCCGCTGCGGCACCCAGGTCCGTTCGCTCGTCCAGGCGAACATCTCCTGGGCCGGCGATAACAAGGAGTCGTACCCGGTCCCCGCGGTGACCGACCGCAGCAACCTGACCGAGGATGCTCCCCCGAACGCCAACGTCAGCAAGAACCGCACCGGCAACATCCTCTCGCTGCTCATCTTCAATCGCATCATCTCCCTCGAATCGACCGTGAGCCCCAGCGAGGCGAACTCGGAAATCCGCCAGATGACGGAACTCGAGTACGACTTCCGCAAGCCTGATACGGCAACCTCGGTCCGCGCTGGCAACATCACCGGCGCGCTCTACGACCCCGACTTCCGCGGCTCGCCGGGCGAGGATGAGACTCACTGGAACGGCCTCTCCCCTGCCGGCGCGGCCAGCAGCCGTCCCGCCGACTACATGCAGCCCAACATCGGCAACAACTCCTACGCCCACGCCCCTCTGAGCGGCGGCCGACGCCAGGATCGTGCATGGACCTCCGTCTCGGCGACCTCGACCGTCGCCGTGTGGGGCAACCGCGGGCCCGTCTACGATGTTGAACAGCGCCCGTTGCCGGGCGGCGAATGGCTCCTTTCGACGCGCAACGCCCCCACCGGGACTGAGTCGCTCTCCCTCCAGATCCACGGCGGCCGCGACACCTGGGAAGGAAACGTCGGCTACAACGACGGCCACGTCACCTACGAGACCGCGCCCAACCCGGCCGAGATCAAGTTCAAGATGGCCGACCAGAACAACTTCGACCGCGACAACCTCTTCTGCGACGACGCCACCGAAGAAATCGATACCGCGAGCAGCACCCCCGCGCACGCGCAGCGCGTCAACAACCTGCTGCGCATCTGGCGTCAGGGCATGCCCGATCGCAGGGTCGACCTCACGGCTCCGGTGCTCACCGACAGCATGCTCGGCGACTCCACCAAGGGCAACGGCGATCGGCCCTACGTCTGGGTCGACGGGTCTCAGTGATCCGGACTTGGATCCCAGCCTGATATGACGAATCACCGCCGGCGGCTCGCAAGGGCCGCCGGCTTTCTTTTTGAGTCGGCGGCATCTTCAGCTTCCGGTGCCGACTCGCTGCTCCCTGCTCCCCGGTCCCTGCTGCCTGCTGCCTGATGCCTGTTGCCCGCTGCCCGCAGCCGCATCTCTCCTACACTCCTCCCCATGCCCAGACGGACCGTCTATCTCGAGACTTTCGGCTGCCAGATGAACGAGCTCGACTCGGAGCTGGTGGCGGGCAGCCTGCGGGCCCTGGGCTATCGCTTCACCGATCGGCCCGAGGCCGCGGATGTGCTCCTCTACAACACGTGCTCGGTCCGCGACCACGCCGAGCAGAAGGTCCGCTCGCGCCTTGGCGAGCTGCGCCTGCGCAAACAGGCCGAGCCGGGCATCGTGGTGGGGGTGCTGGGCTGCATGGCCGAGCGCGATGGGGAGGAACTGATCCGCAAGATGCCCGTGGTCGATGTGCTGTGCGGGCCGGCGGAACTGGACAAGCTCCCCGGCCTGCTCGACAACGCCGTGCGGACGCGAGAGTCGATGCTCGCGGACCTGGCCCCGACGGTCGACGAGCGGGGCAACCCCCGACCGCTGATCTCCGCGCGAGCGGTAGCGCTGCAGGGCGACTCCTCGCGACGCAGCCAGACGCTCGCCGCGGCCCAGGACACGCTCGAGCTCCTGGATCTCTCTCGGGCCATCTCGCCCGAGGACCACGATGGTTCGGCCTACGTCCGAATCACGCGCGGGTGCAACAAGTTCTGCACGTACTGCGTCGTCCCGCACACGCGCGGCGCCGAGGTGCACAGGCCCCCCGAGCACATCATCGATGAGTGCAAGCGGCTCGCCGATGCGGGGGTCATCGAGGTCACGCTGCTGGGTCAGACGGTCAATCACTACCGTTTCGAGCACGGGGCCGCCGTGACCGTGAACGGCCAGAAACAGCCTCAAAAAGGCCGTTCTTACCTGGGCGGGCACCGGCGGGACCCCTTCGCGGGCGACCAGACGACGACCTTCGCCGACCTGCTTGCGCGGATCCACGATG
>JBIPMO010000205.1:0-5822 GCA_044369085.1 Phycisphaerales bacterium | reverse complement strand
AGACGGCTGGGAGCAGGCCTTCCGGGGCGTTATCGACGCCGCCGACCACGGCCGGGCCATCGGCATGGCCGCTCGCGGCTACATCCAGTCCTCGCGACTGGCGCACGGGCAGGTCAAGGCCGCCCTCGATGCCTACTCGGCGATGGTCAGCGAGCCCATCCCGATCCGTTAGGACAGTTGGGCCCGCGTCGGCGATCCCGATGATGGCAAGCAACCGATAACCGCTTTGCGCGTCCCAGAACCGCGGGCACAATCGACGAAATCGATCCCGTCCCACCCGAAGCGCTGGATTTCCAGCGGTTTGGCTGCACACTTGGTTGTCGGCGACGCACCGGACGCGACGCCATCGCACAGGATGTGAGACAAGAGAGATGAAAACCCTCGCCGCTCTGGTGGTTCTTGCTTCAGGAACGCATTGCCTGGCCGCCCAGCCCGTGCAGGAGTACACGCGCGATGGTGTTCCCTCGCGCTCCGAAGGGATGCGGTCGATCCGCCCGCTGGTGCCCGCGGCGGACCCGCGCGATGGCCTGCTCATCACCCCCGCGCCCTACCCGAGCAACCGGACCGACGATGTCGCTCGCGAGCAGAACGGTCGCCTGTGGATCACGCGCGGACCCGTCGGCAACCGGTCGCCGCTTTCTGAAGCGACCCGCGGCGGGCCGGGCCCGGCCTCCTTCGGCGCTGGCCCCGAATCGCTGGATGAACTGCTCTTCGTGCAGCCCTCAGACCTGCGCTCGGTCGTCGCCATCAGCCCGTGGCAGGACATCGATGCGCGCACGCTCAAGCAGATCCAGCGGATCGAGCCCAACCTGGGCAAGACCGTCGACAGCCCCGAGAGCGAGCGCCTCCTGAACGAGCTGCGAGCCGCGCAGCACCAGTGGCTCCGCGAGGAGGGCTACATCCTCCGCGTGCGCACGCACACGAGCGGGTCGGCGGTCCGCACCGCCGATGCCGGCGCTAGCCAGCCCGCAAAGGACGAGATCAAGCCCCGGGCCGTGATCCGCGTCGTGCCCCAGGCGCCGGCCCCGACCGTCGGTCGCGTGGCGCAGGCCGCGGAGTGAGGCTCGGGGGGAAACCGTTCCCCCATAACAGTGAGAAACCCGCTTCGACGGACCCTGCGGTTATCGCGGACCTGCCCGCTCGTCCGATGACATGGGCATGACCGCGCGGCGAGACGGGACCATGCTCGTGATCTTCGATGGAGGTGTGGCCTCGCTGGTGGCCACGCTGCTCGCCGAGCACCCCGAGCGGTCGATCGCGTGGCTTCCGCCGACCGGGTCGCCTTCGCTCGATGCTCCCGCTCATGCGGTCGGTGAAGCCTGCAGTGCCGCCGCGGAGCGCCTCGTCGAGTTGCTGGGGATGAAGGGGCTCGAGCGGCCCGCCCCGGTGTGGCGTGGCAACGGGCCGATGCCCGCGCACCTGATGCTGTGGCTTGCCTGCCAGGATGCCCGGCGGCTCGGCTGCGAAAGCGTGCTGTGGCCCGTGGTCGCGGGGCATGACCCCGATGCGATGGTCGCCGCCGATGAAACCGCGGCGCTGGTGGCCCGCCTGTCGTGGCTGAACCCGCCCGAGGTCCGCGACCGGAAGGACATCGCCCCTGACATCAAGACCCCGCTGGCGGATCTGACCCGCGAGCAGGTGACCGATCTGGCTCTGGATCTGGATGCCCCTGTGGATGGGGTGTGGTGGTTCCGGCCGACAGCCATCGGGGCCGAAACCGCTGGAATGGCTGAAATTACGGCGGCTCAAGATGCTAAACTGCTTTGGAATAAGGCTTTAGATGCATCTGCCCGGCGGCGGGGCTTCGCGGCGATCGCCCCCTGAGCGGGCCCATTTGTAAACGGCGGGTAAGCCCGGCTTGAACCTTTCGGTGGGGTTGCTACACTTCTCGACTCGGTTCAAATTCGACCCCGGTGTTGCCGGGGCCCTCATTCTTGGAGTTCGGGCGATGTACGCCATCATTGAAGACAGCGGTTCGCAGATCAAGGCCTCCGTCGGCGCGGTGCTCACCGTCGACCTGCGCGAGCTTCCTGAGACCGCAAAGACGGTGACGTTCGATCGTGTCCTGCTCGTGGCGAAGGATGCCACCGCGAAGGTCGGTTCGCCGTACCTCTCGGGCGCGACGGTGGTCGCGGACATCCTGGAGCGTGAGATCAAGGGCGAGAAGCTCGACATCATCAAGTTCAAGCGCCGCAAGGGCTACCGCAAGAAGATCGGTCACCGCCAGCGGTACATGAAGGTCAAGGTCACCTCGATCAACGGTTGAGGCCACCAAAGCAGACTCATCACCGCCGACCCGCGAGCTTCGCGGGTCGGTTTGCTTTTGGTGCCGCATCGCGCTCCCGCCGCCCGGGCCGTATCATCGCCGGGCCCGCATCGATTGCGGGCGCGGAGGTGCCGCATGGCTATCCGGTGCACGAGTCGGGCCGGCTTCACCGGCGTTCTGGCGTCTGCCGCGTGTCTCATCATGAGCGCGGGCGATGCCTCGGCCATGTCCGCCGCTCAGGTCGAGCGGGCGATCGTGCAGGCCGTGGCACGCGCGACGCAGCTGCGGGTCAACGCCACCATCGCCGTGGTCGACCGCGAGGGGAACATCCTCGGCGCGGCGCGGATGACCGATCCTTCATTGGTCGCTGATCCGGGCATCTCGACGATCTCAGCGGGCGGCGCGGGCGGGCTTGAGGGGGTCACCGTCGCTTCATCGCTCACCGCGTGCAGCAAGGCGGGCACCGCCGCCTTCCTTTCTTCGAGCGGCAACGCCTTCAGCACGCGCACGGCCGGCTTCATCATCCAGCAGAACTTCCCGCCCGGCGTCACCTCGCGGGCTTCCGGGCCGCTCTACGGTGTGCAGTTCTCGAGCCTGCCCACGAGCGATGTCATGCGGCTGCCGCTCGGGCTTGCGGCGGATCCGGGGGGCGTCCCGCTCTACGACGGCGCGACACTTCTCGGCGGCGTGGGGGTGGAGCTCGATGGCCTGTACACGGCCCCCGCGAGCCGGCTGAAGAAGGAGCGCCAGACCGCGGAGGAATCCATCGCTCTGGCCGGGCAGGTCGGCTTCATGCCTCCCAAAGCGATCTTGGCGACGAACATCCTTGTCGACGGGCTGCGGCTCGCGCTGCGCGAAGGGGTTCCGCCCAAGGCCGCAGCGCTCGGTGTGGTGCCGACGCTCGCCGGGCTGCAGGGGTCCGGGCTGGTGCAGGTGCTGATCACGCCGGCGAGTTCGCCGCCGAGCGTGTTCACTCCCGTCACCATCGGCGGCGTGAACGGGGAGACAAAGGCGGCGTTCGCGGCCGGAGCGGTGGTGGGGGGGCAGCAACTGACGGTTGCGGATGTGACCCAGATTCTCGCGCAGGGCCATGAGATCAACGCGCGGATGCGGGCGCAGATCAGGCGTGACCGCCCGCAGACTTCGCAGGTCACGGTCGCGGTTGTGGACACGACCGGTGCACTGCTGGGAGCGGTGCGCACCCTCGATGCGCCGGTGTTTGGTTACGACGTCTCGGTGCAGAAGGCACGCAGCGCGATGTTCCTGAGTCTGCCGAACGCCGGGGCGCTGCTCGGAGCCGCGGAAGGCGGCGCGTTCGCGGCGTACGTCATCGAGGCCTCGGGCTTCGGCCTGGCGCTCGACGGGTCGGTGGCCATGTCCGAGCGGTCGATCGGGTTCCTGTCGCGGCCCTTCTTTCCTGATGGGATCCCGGGCAACCCGCCCGGCCCGTTCGGGCCGCTTTCACCCGATGTGTTCAGCCCGTTCAGCACCGGGCTGCAAGCGGACCTGTTGATCACGCCGCTCGTGAACTTCCTGACGGCCTTTGGGGGCGCGGGCGCCGAGTCGATCGCGCTGCAGCAGTTTGCCACGGGCGTGATCGGCGGGGGCGGGGCGACCGATGCTTCGCTTCCGCTGCAGAACGGGTTGCAGATATTTCCGGGGGCGGTGCCGCTCTACAAGAACGGTGTGCTCGTCGGGGGTGTGGGGGTGTCGGGTGATGGGATCGAAGAGGATGACCTGGTCGCGTTCACGGCGGCGACGGGCTTTGACACTCCGCCCGGCGGTGTGAAGCGAGCGGATGAGTTCATCGCGACGGGCGGCGTGCGGCTGCCCTGGGTGAAGTTCCCGCGCAATCCGTTCCGGGGTCGGTGAGCATTTGCCACAAAGGCACAGAGACGCAGAGAGATATCTGTGTGGTCATCGAGGCACAATGATCGCGGTGCTCGATGTGCGCCACATACACTTCCTCTCTGTGTCTCCGTGCCTCTGTGGTGAAAAAACGTGAAGTCCAAAAGCGAACACCCCCGCCTTATCAGCGGGGGCGTTGCGAGCTTCCCGCCGGGGGAGGCGGGGCTCTGCGGGGGGTGTTTCGGGGGCCTTCGCTGGAGGGCGGCGGCCCCGGTGGGAGGTCAGGAATCGTCAGGGGTGTGCGTCCGACGTTTCCTGGTGTGCGTCATTGTCTTCGCCACGACCAACCATCGAGATTCAGCGGGTATTCCGCGATGATTCGTGGTTTTCGATGGCAGATTTCCTACTCCTTGACCTTGTACTCGGCGTCGACAACATCGTCGCCGCCCTTGGTACCGCCATCCTGTGCGCCGGTTGCTCCGGCGGGGCCGGTCTGCGCCTTCTTGGCGGCCTCCTCGTACATGATCTTTCCGATTTCCATCGACGCGGTGTCGAGCTCCTTCATGGCGGCCTCGATGGCGGACTTGTCGTCGCCCTTTACCTTATCTTCAAGATTGCTGATGGCGCTCTCGATCTTGCCGCGGACCTCGGGGGTGACCTTGGCGCCGTGCTCCTCCAGGGCCTTGCGAGCGGCGATGACGGCGGCATCGCCGCGGTTCTTGAGGTCGATGAGCTCGCGGCGCTTCTTGTCGTCGGCGGCGTGCATCTCGGCATCGCGCTTCATGCGCTCGATCTCGGCCTTGTCCAGGCCGCCCGAGTTGGTGATGCGGATGTTCTGGCTCTTGCTCGTGGCCTTGTCGGTCGCGGTGACGGTCAGGATGCCGTTGGCATCCAGCGCGAACTCCACCTCGACCTGGGGCATGCCGCGCGGGGCCGGGGCGATGCCCTGAAGATCGAACAGCCCGAGCGTCCGGTTGTCCTTGGCGAACTCGCGCTCGCCCTGCAGGACGTGGATCTGCACGGTGGTCTGGTTGTCGCTCGCGGTCGAGAAGGTTTCTTTCTTGGAAGTCGGGATGGTGGTGTTCTTTTCGATGAGCTTGGTCATCACGCCGCCCAGGGTCTCGACACCCAGCGAAAGCGGGGTGACATCGAGCAGCAGCACATCCTTCACCTCGCCCTTGAGAACACCGCCCTGAATGGCAGCGCCGATCGCCACCACCTCATCGGGGTTGACCGACCGGTTGGGCTCCTTGCCGAAGATCTCCTTGGCGATCTGGGCCGACTTAGGCATGCGGGTCGAGCCGCCGACCAGAATGACCTCATCGATCTTGTCGGTCGACAGCTTGGCATCGCGCAGAGCGGCGAGGCAGGGCTCGCGCAGGCGCTCGAAGAGGTCGCCGCAGATGCTCTCGAACTTGCTGCGGGTGATCGAGACCTGGAGGTGCTTGGGCCCGGACTGGTCGGCGGTGATGAAGGGCAGGTTGACCGAGGTCTCCTGCATGGTGGAGAGCTCGATCTTGGCCTTCTCCGCGGCCTCCTTGAGGCGCTGCAGAGCCATCGGGTCCTTGCGGATATCGATGCCTTCCTTCTTGCGGAACTCCTCGGCGATGTAGTCGATCAGCTTCTGGTCCCAGTCATCGCCGCCCAGGTGGGTGTCGCCGTTGGTGCTGAGCACCTCGAACACACCATCACCGATGTCGAGGATGGA
>JBIPMO010000204.1:0-5837 GCA_044369085.1 Phycisphaerales bacterium | reverse complement strand
GGCGGCTTTCGACGCCCCAGACCCTAGACCCCCCGGCCCTGGCCCCTCAGTCCCTCACCCTGCCCACGTTCCGCAGCACCAGGGTGCGGAGCTCGGTCATTTCTTCCATCGCGTAGCGGACTCCCTCGCGGCCCGTGCCGGAGTCTTTCACGCCGCCATAGGGCATGGTGTCGGTGCGGGCGCCGGGGGAGTCGTTGATGATCACGGCCCCGACATCGAGCACGTTCCAGGCACGGAAGGCGTGCGACAGGCTCGCGGTGAACACGCCCGCCTGCAGCCCGAAGCGGCTCTCGTTGGCCCGCTCGAGCGCCTGATCCCACGAGTCAAAGGGCTCAATGGTCGCGACCGGGCCGAAGGCCTCCTCGGTCGCCAGACGGCAGTGGGGGGGCACGCCCGCGAGCAGGGTCGGGTCGATGAACGCGCCCACGCGTTGCCCGCCCGTCAGCAGCGTCGCGCCGGCGGTGACTGCTTCCTCGATCCAGTGCTCGATGCGCTCGGCTTCCTCGACGCTGATCAGCGGGCCGACCTGTGTGCTCTCGTGCATCGGGTCGCCGGTGCGGAGCTTCTTGGCCTTGGCCACCATCGCCTCGACCACGTGGTCGTGGACGGCGCTGTGGACGAGGATCCGCTGCGTGCTGATGCACGACTGCCCGGCCTGGAAGAAGCAGCCCTGCACAACGCGGTCCATCACGCGGTCGAAATCGACCTTGGAGATCGGCGCATCGATGATGCACGCCGCGCACCCGCCGAGCTCGAGCAGCACCTTCTTCTTGCCCGCCGTTGCCTTGAGCCCCCAGCCGACGCGCGATGAGCCAGTGAACGAGAGCAGCTTGATCCGCTCGTCCGTCACGAGCATGTCCCGAGCGGCCGCATCGGTCACGGGCAGGATGCTGAAGGCCCCCTGCGGCAGGTCGGTCTCGGCGAGAATCTCGCCCAAAATCAGGCTCGAAAGCGGCGTCCTGGGGTCGGGTTTCAGAATGAACGGGCAGCCCACCGCGATCGCCGGGCCCACCTTGTGCGCCGCGAGATTGAGCGGGAAGTTGAAGGGCGTGATGAACGAGGCGGGCCCGATCGGCACGCGCTTGGTGATCGCCTCGAAGTTCTCGGTCCTGCTGCTGGCATCCAGCGGCAGGTACTCACCGTGCATCCGCGTGGCTTCTTCGGCCGAGGCTCGGAAGGTCTCGACCGCTCGCGAGACTTCGGTCTTGGCATCGGAGATCGTCTTGCCCACCTCGGTGACGAGCACCTTGGCGATCTCGTCGGCTCGTTCGCGGAGCTTGCGAGCGACGTGCACCAGCGCATCGTGGCGTTTGTGCGCTGCCATGTAGCGCATCGGCTCGGTGGCCGAGGCCGCGGCGGCGATGGCGCGGTCGACCGCTTCGGCGGCGGGGACACAGACGATGGCGGCCTCGCTCCCGCTGTTCTTGTCGAGAACATGCAGAGAGGCAGGCGAGGTCTGGGCTCGTCCCGCGACGTAGTAGGGTTTGGGGATGGTCGCCACGCGATGCACCGAAGGCTCAGGATACCGGGGAATCGGTTTGGTTGCCGTGGGGGTTGTCGGAGGTGTCATCACGGGCATCAAGCGACACCTCGCGCGCCAACCTCACACCTGGGGGCTTGGGAAGGCACGGGAGATGGGGGAACTTGTCAGGATTTGTCCCCTGAAGATGTATGGGTTGGGGTGAACGTCCGATGTGGGTGGCGATGCAGCCGTCCCGTCCAGCCAGACCGGTTGATCGGACCTTTTGGCGTGGCTGTGTGCCGCTCTGGGAAGTTGCCCCATTAGCGAGCGGCGGCAGGTTGCCCGTCGCCAAGATCGGTCAACTTATCCATATAGACAGTCTGGGTGGACCGAAAGCGGTTACCGGACGCTATCAGAACGATGCATCGAGTCGGCCCGCATTGAGCGCCGACAAGAAAGAGGCCTGTCGTTTGGGAACAATCTTCCGTCCGTGGGGCGGAACGCCGAAGAGAAAGCCATTTCTGGGATTCGTGGGTATGGCCGGATTCTTCTTGCCCATGCCCAAACCATCGTGTATCTGTTCTAGATTGGAAAACCAGTCTTTCCCGGTCGTCTTGTCCGTGTGCCAGGGCGCGGTTCGCCCTGACCGAGCCGATCGAGGAGAAGAGATGGAGGTGTTGCGTGGATTACCGGTGTCGAGTCCGAGCGTTGCTCCGGACTGTCGGAATGGTTGCAGGGATCACGGTTGTTGCCGGACAGGCGTACGCCGAGGCCCCCGTGCAGGTGCGTGCCAACAAGACCCAGATCGTCGACCAGGCGATGCTGGAAGATGGACGTGTTGATCCCAACATGATCCAGATCACCCCCGGCGGCAGCGGTGAAGTGGAGCCCGTCCCGGGCACCCGCGCCAACCCCTGCACCCTGGGCGAGAACAACACGTTCGATCGCCCCGCGGGGACCGCTCCCTACGCGACGTTCATCGTCGGCGACTTCAACTTTGACGAGTTCCCGATCGCCGACGACATCGTCAGCGCCTCGAACGGCTCGATCAACCGCTTCTGCTGGCGGATCACGTACAGCAACAACATCTGCGCGGTCGATGGCGGCGGCGCGGACATCACGACGATCCAGGGCCGCTGGACGATCAACATCTACAACTTCGACACCATCACCGGCCTGCCCAGCACGCTGATCCGCTCGTACAACACGGGCGCTGGCGGCGGCATCACCGCCACCCAGGGCACCACCGGCAGCCCGACCGGCTTCGGCGGCACCCAGATCGAAGTCAGCATCGCCGCGACCGTGACCGGCACCAACACCAACGTTGTCGCCGACACCTGCTACTACGTCGAGTTCTACTGGGAGTCCTTCAGCTCTCCCTGCTTCGTCAACCTCACCCTGTCCTACGAGGGCGATGAAGGCAACCTGAGCCTCCTGCGCCGCAACCGGCGCTTCTTCCCCAACTACGCGATCATCGACTTCACCAACCTCGACACCACCCTGTCGGTCGGCTTCGTCAACGCCGCCCAGACGCTCTCGGCCTCGAACGGCCCCACCGGCTGCTTCGATCGCCTGCCCCCCCCCAACGACAACCTGGCCGGCGCGACCCTCGCGTCCTGCGGCCAGACCATCGACTTCGACAACACCTACGCGACCCACGTCGCCATCACCCCGACGGACTTCACCTGCCGTCGCGGCACCATCGACCCCACCGAGTACCAGACCGGTGACGTGTGGTGGCGCATCAACCCCAATCCCAACACCTCGATGCAGGTCTCGCTCTGCCCGACCAACACTCTTGGTGGCCTCGCGGGCGGCGACTCCCTCCTGTCGGTCTACCGTCTGACCACCCCCCCGACCGTCGCCCTCAGCAACCTGACGGTCATCCCCGGCGGCTGCTCGGATGACTCCTGCACCGCTGGCCTCTCGCAGGTCGACGCCGTCAGCCTCAACACGCTGCCCAACGGCGGCGCCAACCAGAACCTCTACATCCGCGTCGCCTCGTTCAACGCGATCCAGAAGGGTCAGTACACGATGTCGATCAGCTGCCCCATCCCGGTGGCAGCCAACGACCTCTGCACCGCCGCGGTGAACATCCCCCGCGTCGGCGCTCCCGGCTACTCCAGCGTCGGCGGCGTGCAGTTCACGGGCCAGACCCGCACTGCCAGCGTTGACTCCAACGTCATCAACAGCGCCTGCGCTGCCGCGGCCAACACCGCTCGCGGTGTGTGGTACCGCCTCACCGGCGGCGGCTTCCAGGTCCGCGCGACGACCGATGTCGCCATCAGCGGCACCGCCTTCGACACCACCCTGGCTGTCTACTGCGGCACCTGCTCCGCGACCCCGACCCTCTCGTGCATCGCGGCCAACGACGACTTCGACCCGCTCGGTGTGAACGACAAGTCCACCGTCGAGTTCTGCGCCAAGAGCGGCCAGGACTACTACATCCTCGTCCAGGGCTTCGGCTTCGCCAACGGTGACTTCGGCCTCCGCGTCGAGGAAGTCCGTGACGGCTCCAACAACCCCATCGCCTGCTGCGACCCGCAGCTCTGCGGCGATCCCTGCGACTTCGAGATCCCGGCCAACGCTCTGCAGGAGAACGGCCTGATCGGTCTCAACAACACCGTGCTGACCAACGATCAGATCGAAGGCTGCATCGACACGACTCTGGCCAACGGCACCGCCGGCAACCCGAACTCGGGTCAGTTCAACGGTGGCTGCACCGGCGCGATCGCTCCTCCGGCCGGCGAAGAGCGTCGCTTCGGCACCCTCAACCCCGGCCAGACCCGCTTCGGTCGCGCCTGGGCCGCCAACCAGCTCTTCGATCGCGACTGGTACCTGTCGCCCATCGCCCCCAACGTCCGTTCGCTGATGTCCTACTCGATGCAGGTCGAAGGGCCGACGCAGCTCGTCCCGTGGTCCTACACCTCCAACTACGACGCCTGCACCGGTCTGCTGGCGTTCGCATCTTCGGTCTCCAACCCCGTGACCTGCGGCTTTGAGTTCAGCCGTCGCTTCGCGCTGGACGTCATCGGCGCCCGCAACGTCAACGGCACCCAGCCCGGCACCCAGTTCGCCTGGCGCGTTCAGAGCACCTCTGAATCCAACTACACCTGCACCGGCCTCACCCGCTACTGGCTCCGCCTGAACCAGATCTTCCCGATGGGTGACTGCCCGGCCCTCCCCGTCCCCGGTGGCGCTCAGGACGAGACCACCATCCCGACCTTCAATGGCGCCGGTCCCGTCGGCGAGCAGTGCATCGATCCCCCGGCCACCGGCGGCCGCACGGTCGAAGGCTGCTTCGCCACCGTCCTCAACGACTCTGAGTTCCTCACCCTCACCCCGGGCACTCCCATCGTCGGCAAGGTGGACTCCACCGCCGGCGCCGGCGGTGCGAGCCGTGACATCGACTTCTACAAGTTCACCCTCACCGGCCGCAGCATCGTTCGCCTCGCGATCGATTCGCCCTGGCTCATGACCTCGCTGATCACCGAGAACGACTGCGTTGCCGATGACCAGGAGTCCTACGCCACGGCCGCGACCCTGGGCAACTGCGGCGCTGACGGCGCTCGCGCCGAGGACGTCGTGATCCTCAACGGCGCTCCCAACACCTACATCGTCTGGGTCTTCGCTTCCGATGCCTTCTCGGGCGGCGGCGGCACGCAGTTCACCAACATCCTCTGCGGTGACTCCGCTTCGCAGTACATCCTCCAGGTCGATACCACCCCGCTCCCCACCTGCGCGGGCCTCCCGTGCAGCGCCGGCGAAGTGGTCGAGTCCGAGGTCTGCGGCGCTGAGTTCAACTCCTGCACCCTCGACAACGATGGCTGCTCGGAGGCCAAGTTCGGCGCGACCAACGTGACCCTCGCGACGGGCAGCTCCAACCCCACCGACATCTGCGGCTCGCTCTTCTCGGTCCAGGAACTCCCCCCGACCGACACCTTCACCTCTGATGTCGACTACTACCAGTTCACCGTGACCACCCGCCAGAAGCTGACCTTCAGCGGCTCGGCCAACGGCCCCATCCAGATCCTCGTTGCCGACACCGGCGCCGCCAGCGGCGTGGCCGGGACCAACAACGAGTTCGGCGGCACCAACTGCTACGTCGAAGATGTCCCCGTCCGCGTCCTCGATGCCATCGACACCTTCGCCTTCGGCGAGACCGGTGCCGATCAGTGCAACTCGAAGACCGAGTCGGTCTACCTCGAGCCCGGCACCTACTCCATCATCGCCCAGGCCGGTACCCTCGCTCAGGGCCTGGCCACCGCCGCTTACAACTGCGTCGGCAACGGCACCCAGGTCGGCCAGATCTCCTACAGCATCTCCGCCTACCTCGAGCCCGTCGGCTCCTACTGCCTCAACAACAACTGCCTCC
>JBIPMO010000025.1:0-17425 GCA_044369085.1 Phycisphaerales bacterium | reverse complement strand
CCGCGCAGGCACCCCAGCAGATCAGCCGCATCGAAGAGCTCCCCAGCGTCACCGTCCAGATCACACCGCCCGAAGGCAAGGCCATCGAATCGGTCATGGCCGAGCTGCAGTCCGAGGTCATCGAACCAGCACGCAAGGCGGGCATGATCGACCCCACCATGCGCATCAGGCTGGAGGGCACCGCCGCCAAGCTCGATGAGGTCCGATCGGCCCTCTTCGGGACGCGCATCCCCGGCGCCGACAAGGGCGACCTCTGGTGGCAGCGCGGCATGGAGGTCATCGCCGGCCTCCTCATGATCGCGGGGCTCGTCGTCGGGGGGATGTCCCTCACCAAGGCGCTGCGTCGCCGGGCCTTCGGGCCCCGGCCCGCCACCTTCGCCTACGGCGCGGTCGGGGCCCTGCTCCTGGCCGCGACCCTGGGCGGCCTGGTCCTGGGTGTCGCGCTCGAGCCGCAGATCATCATGGGCCGCTTCGTCTGGGCCCTGGTCGTCACCTACCTGCTCATGGCCGCGCTCTTCGAGAGTTTCCTCTACCCCTTCGTGATCATGTTCAGCGTCCCGCTCGCCATCGTGGGCGGGTTCGGCGCGCTCAGGCTCGTCCACGAATGGACCCTGGCCAACCCCATGAGCGCCCCGCAGCAGCTCGATGTGCTCACCATGATCGGCTTCTTCATCCTCATCGGAACCGTCGTGAACAACGCCATCCTGCTCGTCGAGCAGGCCCTGCACTTCATGCACCCCGACCGCATCGCGGGCATGGAAAAGGACAAGGCCCTCCCCCCCCTGGAGGCCATCTCAGAGAGCGTCCGCACCCGCGTCCGCCCCATCTTCATGACCACCCTCACCACCCTCGTCGGCGGGCTGCCGCTGGTCGTCGCCCCCGGCTCGGGCAGCGAGATGTACCGCGGCCTGGGCGCGGTCGTCATCGGCGGGCTGACCGTCTCAACGATCTTCACCCTCGTCCTCGTCCCGCTCGTCTTCAGCCTCGTCCTCCAGATGCGCGAGGGGGTGCTCGCCACCTTCGGCCGCAGCGGCGGTCACGGCCCGGGCGGGCAGGTCCGCGAGTTCGAGATCAAAGAAGTCATGCAGGATCTCACCAACACCACCCGCGAGCCGGCGCTCGTCGGCTGAGCACGGCATCGCCGCGCTCGACCACGGCTCGCCGTCGTCAGTTCAGCTCCGCGCAGTACCACGGCGACTCCGCCCGCGCCAGCAGGTGGATCCGCACCGCCGCATCCAGCAGCGGCCGCGCCGCTCTCGGCTCGGATGTGAACAGGTGCATCAACGGCTCGCCCGCGATCGCCCCGGGGTCGCGGCCGGTCGCCAGCGCGATCAGCGCTGCATGCTTGCGCACCCACGCCGCCACCGCCGTCAGTGCGACCAGCCCGCGGCCATCCTGATCATCGCGCAGCAAGTGAACGCGCTGCGCTTCATCCCACGCGATCTCGACCGAGGCTTCATCCGGGCACCGCAGCGGCAGCGCTTCAAGCCCCACAACCAGCGAGGCCAGCGCCGGCCTCTCGATGGGCACGCCGACCCGCGGCGTGGCCTCCGCCGTTGCATCGCCATTGCCGTCGCTCTGCGCTCCCCGCGCTGCCGGCGCGATGCACATCGCATCCAGCAGTGCGCACACACCTTCGCACCCCGGGCCGCGATACAGCGAAGCCGCCGCCGTCGGCCCGACCCGTTCCACCACGGCCGACAACCCGATCTCCGACCACAGGAACAGAGCCGATGCTCGCCTGATGCGCTGGATGGCGGCCTCCGCCGCGACCCGCGGCGCACCCATCACCGCGATCTGGAACCGCGGGCGGTGCACGCCGGGCTCCTGCCGCGGCCCGGCATCGGCGGGTGACAGCGCCTTGAACGACCGGTACGCCGCGACCATCGCCGCCTCGTTCGCTCCGGCGATCACCGTTACGCTCGCGATCCGCTGATCCCCCGCGGCGGCCATCCCGTGCTCGCCCGCCTCGATCACGATGTGCGCTGCCTCCCGCGCCGCTCGCGACAGAGCGGCGACCGGATCGGCTTCTTCCCGCTGGCTCGGCGCGGCAGCGCCGGGCTCGAACAGGTCGATGCTCAGCACCCCGGCGGCCAGGCGAACGAACGCGACCGTCTGCCCGCGGTCATCCGCCAGCGCCCTGCAGTACTGGCTCGCCCACGCCGCGGCCCGCACCGGCAGGTGCCCGAGCACCACGAGCTCGATCGTCGGCGACGCAGCGGGCTGGGTCCCCTCGTTGGCGTGAGTGCCGTTGGTCGTTCGCGCGGCACCCCGGCGAACCTCGGCGGGCTCGCTCGCCGCGTGCCCGCCCATGAACAGGTCGGCCAGCGCATCGTAGTCGTGCGCCCGCCCGGCCAGGTCGCCCGCGTGCCGCGTGCCACTGCCCTCCGGCGGCGGTGCTGAGAACGCTCCGCTGAGCGCGCGATGATCAACAGGGGCGCGTGCATCCAGTGGATCGCGCGGGCTCTGCGGATGAACTGTCCAGTGACTCGGGGCCATCGGATCCTCCGAAGCGGTCCCAGGGGCAGGGAACATGTACCACGATTCAGGCCGAGATTCAGGCCGAACGAGCCGCCGGGGTGAACCCGGCCGTCGTCACCGCGGGCACCACGATAATGCTGTCGCGAGCCCCGAAGGGGTTCGACTCCGAGACCGGGTTGTAGGGGTCGGTGATCCACGCCCCGTCGATCACCAGCCGGTACCGGTGCTTGCCGGGCGTGAGCTGCACCAGCGCCTCGTGAACACCCGAGCTCGGGTTGAACCGCAGCGGCGTCGCCGTCCCCGACCAGCCGTTGTGATCCCCGGCCACCGCCACGCGAGCAGCGGGGGGCGCCGGATGAACGAACAGCACCCCGTGCGGCGTGACCGTCGCCCCGAGCGCCCGCCGACCTGCCGGATCCGAGTCGAGCATCACCGTGTGCGGGTCGCCCGGCTCTTCGATGGCTCCGAGCGCATCGGTATCCCCGAGCACCGAGGCTACCTCGGCATCATTGGTGATCCGCGCGTGCAGGTCCGCATGCCGCGCTGCGAGCCGCCGCGCCCGCTCGGCCAGCTCGGCCGCCCGGTTCGCCACCGAGGCCGGACGCCCGGCCGAAACCACGCGACCGCCCACCACAACCGTCGGCTCGATGATCTGATCCGCGCTGCTCGCGGGCCCCCTGGCCTGTTCGCCAAAGCCGCTGGGCTGCACCGATGTAACGCCGAGCGGCCTTCCATCCGGGCCCATCGTCTGCATCAGCATGGGTTCGGGGGCCTCGGCCACCGGCGCGGGAGCGCTCACCAGGTACCCCGCCAGCTCGGCGTAGTCGTTCGTCCCGGCGCAGTCCGTGTCGAGTTCATTCACGGGCACCCCGGTCGATGCCGCCTCGCGCAGACGCAGGTCGACCCGGATCGTCACGGGAACCATCTGCCCCTCATACCGCTTCTCAAGCTCGGCCAGGATGTCGCGAGCCAGCGCGCTCTCCGGGTTGTGCAGCGTCGGCAGGATCCGATACGGGATCCCCACCCCGAACTTGCGCGACACCGCCTGGATCGTGCTCACCTGCTTGGTCGCCCCCTGCAGCGCAAAGAACCCCGTCTCGACCGGGATCAGCACCTCGCTCGCCGCACGCAGAGCGTTGAACGTGAGCAAACCGATGAACGGCGGGCAGTCCACCAGGCACCAGTCATAGTCCTCGGCGAAGCGCGCCAGCGCCATCGCGAGCCGAAGGTCGCGGTCCTCGCGCTCGGCCAGCCCGCCCCGCGCTGCCTCCAGAGCCGCGAGCCGCGTCGTGCTCGGCAGCAGGTCCAGGTTCCGGCTCACGGGCCACAGCAGCCGCTCGCGATCGAGCGGGCGGGCCTCGTGCGCCAGCATCGCATCGCCCACGTGCAGGTCGATCTGCGCCTCGGGGATCGCCAGCCCCAGCGCGCAGTGCGATTGCGGATCCAGATCCACGATCAGCGTCCGCTGACCGGCCCGGGCCAGCGCTGCGCCGAGGTTCAGAGCGGTGGTGGTCTTGCCGCTCCCGCCCTTTTGATTCACGATTGCTACGGTTCGCACGCTCGATCCCTCAATCCTGGAGGCGCGTCCGCCCTGAAGCCCCGGGATAGCGCACACGGCGTCCTCCGCCGCGTCCACGCGCCATCCACACGGGGAAGATCGGCCCAAGGTCCGAGAGTCCTCCAAGTCTGGGTGTTTGACCCCACGATTCCGTGCCCCAGGCAAGCGCTGCCCGAGGCGTTGTCCCCAAGGAAGGGTGGTCGGGCACGCCCGGGCCCCCCCCGGGCCAACCCAGCCCCGCCCGCATATCGTCAGGTGTACTTCTTCTAGACCCCAGACCCGAACCCCCAAACCCGAAACCCGATCCCCCCCCATGCCCACCTACGACTACATCTGCAAATCCTGCGGCCACGAGTTCGAAGAGTTCCAGAGCATGAAGGCCCCGACGCTCAAGAAGTGCCCGGCCTGCTCGAAGAACACCCTCGAACGCAAGATCGGTGTCGGCGCGGGCATCATCTTCAAGGGTGGCGGGTTCTACGAGACCGATTACCGCTCGGACTCGTACAAGAAGAGCGCCGAGGCCGACACCAAGGCGGCAACCCCCGCCGGGGACTCCTCAAGCGACACCAAAGGCCACATCCACAGCGGCACCTGCGGCTGCGGCAAGAAGCCCGCCGACCAGTGCGCCTCCTCGGCAGCGCCAGCCAAGAAGGAATCGCCCGCCAAGGTCACGAGCAGCGCGAAGAAGAAGGCCAAGGCGTAACGAGCCGGTGTTCAACGAGCCGCGACCGTCAGGGAGCGGACTGCCGTGCTTGCCGCGCCGCACACCGCATGAACGAAGACCATGAGCTGATCGCGAAGTTCGTGCGCAAGTACCCCGAACTGCTGCTCGTCGAGCCGAGCGAGCGCGGCAAGGTGCTCGAGTTCGCGAGGCCGCGGCTGATGCTCTGGCTCGGCAACGCGTGCGCGCTGCTGCTGACGATCCCGCTGATGATCGGGACGACCGTGTTCACTGTCGCATACAAGTACTTGCCGACGAACCTGCCGCTGGCGATCTCGGTGGTCACCGGATTTCCAGTCTTTTGGTTGAACGGGTTGTTTCATCTACGCATCTTTCCGCGGTGGCGCAGCCGCATGTGGGCCGCTATGATCGACCATGGTGTGCCGGTTTGCCTGAAATGCTCCGAGGATCTTGGAGCGTGGGGACAACGCGAAGGAGATGTTCCCGTGCGTTGCCCGCGTTGCGATTCGCTCTTGCCAACGCGCGTCATCGACCTGATGCTTGGCAGCAATTCCGGCCCGTTCGAGACTGTTCGCCTGTTGGACGAGGCACGTTTGCATGACGTCGATGATGCTGCTGTGCTCGCCTACGCGAAGACCGGCGAACAGGCGATCAATGCCGGAGTCGCATGGAAGGAGCACTGCGAACAAAGACGCGGCGTGTATTTCATGGTCGCGTTCGCTGTGTTCATCGTGCTTGCGGTTGTTGCGGCCGTCGGTGTGGCCATTGGCTCGCTACTCGGATGGTTACAGCCGCCGCTCATCGACTGGATCGTGAAGGCCGTGCTCGCATCAATTTTCTTGGCAGCAGTGGTTTCGATTCCGTTCGGGCTCAGAACGAAAGGACATTTCTTCCGCGCCTATTTCACCGCTCGCGGCGTGCCCCTGTGTCGCAAGTGCTCCCATGACTTCCGAGGCATCCGCGCCCAACCGGTGCCCGGCACGCCCTGCCCGCGCTGCGGAGAACCACTGGGCGATCCAACTGTTGCGCCCAAGCCAAGTCCATCTCTTACGCTTGATGCGCATGAGCGACCAATATATGGCGACACATGAGCCCTCGCCCGCGAAGCCGCGGCCCAAGCCCCGGTTCTGGCTCGCTCGCGTCATGCTCGGCGTGGGCCGGCGCTCGATCCCCGAACTCGCCCACTGCCGCACCGATTTCGAGGTGACCGAAGCCGCTGCCCGGGCCAAGACGACACGCCCATCGCTGCAGGAGGTCATCCCCGTTGTGATCTTCATCGCCACGATCCTGACGATCGTGCTGCTGTATGCGAACGCCCGCCCCTACTGGCTCCCACAGTGGGCGCTGCTGCTGGCCGTGCTGTTCCTCGCGGCCTGTTTCGCTCTCTACATGTCATCCGTGTCATTGGAAACCGGCCGTCGCCGAGTCCGCGCGTACCTGCTGTCCCGCGGCATCCCCCTCTGCCAGTCCTGCGGCTACGACCTGTCCGCATCGCCCGCGGGCGTCACTCCCACATCGCCCTGTCCAGAGTGCGGCCAGGCGATGGGAGAGGTCGCGAGCCTGCTCCAGCGCTCCCACGAGAAGTCTTGAAGGATCCCCCAGGTGGCGCAAAGCCCGGGGGTTCGACATGCCTTGCTACTGCTTCTCGGTGGGGTGGAGCAGTGAGATACGCAGATCCCGGGCTTTGCGCCCGGGGCTCATTCCACAGCCCTACACTCCCCCCATGGCCCTCATCGGTCACGGTATTGACCTTGTCGAAGTCGCCCGCATCGCTCGCATGCTCGACGAGCACGGCGACCGCTTCCTTGCGCGCTGCTTCACCCCCGCCGAGGCCGAGTACGCCGCCAGTTCCGCTCGCCGCGTCGAGCATCTGGCCGCCCGCTTTGCCGCCAAGGAGGCCGTGCTCAAGGCACTCGGCACCGGATGGACGGCGGGCACCTCGTGGACCGACATCGAGGTCACGCGGAACGATGCGGGCCAGCCCGGCGTCGCTCTGACGGGCCAGGCAGCCCGCCTCGCCGAACGCCTCGGCGCTCGCCGCTGGCACCTGTCCCTCTCTCACACCTCCACCCACGCCATCGCCTCGGCCATCGCCACCGATGAGGCCTACTTCTGACCGCCGATTGCTCCGATCCGTGAGCGCCGCGATGTCAGAGCAAAGCGTAGTGGGGGGCACGAATCACACACGCTCCGGTTCCGAGCCCTTCCCTTCCAATGCACGCCGCCCTGTTTGCCCGATAAACTCCTGTGATGCGCCGCGACAAGAACGCCCCCGCGCTCTACGAACTCATCCGTGACAAGCCGGCGGGTCGGTCACCCATGCGCCCCGTGCTCCCGAGCACCGCGGCCCCAGCACTGGCCCCCAAGCCCGCGCCGATGCCCCGCCCGGTCGATGAAGATGATCGCCCGCCCTCGATCTTCAGCCCCGGCCGATCCATCCGCCTCCCCATCGGGTACCTGATTTTCGCGGGTCTTTTCTTCGCCGTCGTCGTCGTGGCCTCCTACGTCGTGGGCTACAACCGCCGCGACAATGAGGAGCGTCAGCGAGCTGCGCGCGAGAGCGCCACCGCCATGGATGCGGTCGATCCCCTGGCCGTCCAGCCGCAGAACACCCGCCCGTCGGTCATCGCGCCGACCCGCCCGCAGAACAATCCGACCACGCCCACCGACCGCCGACCCCAGCCCGCGGTCCAGACAAAGTCGCCCACCCCTGCCCCGACGAGCACCCCGCCCGAAACAAAATCGCAGCCGCAGACACCGACCCAAAACCAAACACGCCAGCCCGTGAGCCCCATCGAGGGCGCGAGCAAGGCGGCCCCATCACCGGCCCCCGGCACGGCTCCGAGTCAGCCCCAGCCATCCACAAAAGCCCCTGAAAAACAGCCCGAAAGCGCTCCCGGCACCCGTCCCAAGGGTGTGATCATGGTGTCGGGCGCGAAGGATGACCCCCGGACCGTCGGGCTCAACTACCTGATCGCCGCCACCCTGACCCCGGATGAGGCCGAGAAGGCCGCTCAGTTCCTTGTTGGAAAGGGACTTGAGGTCGCGGTGGTTCCTGCGGATAATCGTGGCCCCAATCGGTGGGTCGTGATCCTTGAAGGTCTGGCCGCCAAGGACCTTGGAAGCCAGAAGGCTCGAACCCTCGAGCAGCGCCTCCAAGACCTCGGCCGCATCTACAAGAACGAACTCAAGGGGCCCACGGTGTTCAACGACCCGTGGTGGAAGAAGCACACCGTCGGCACCTCCCCGCCGCCGGATGAAGAATGAATGTCTCTCGGGCGGCGCTCGGCGGCGTCCGGGTTCACAGAAAGGACGACTCATGAGCCGCGACCGTTCCCTCCGCGTCAAATCCGGCAGCCTCTCGGGCCACCGCTCGGTCCTCTCCCGCGGCGAGCGCCTCGACAAGATGAAGGCCCTCTCCGGCTTCGATGCCAACAAGAAGCCGGTCCTTGGCATCCCCAAGACCCGCAACATCAAGGTCGGCTGAGCCCCTCGGCTTCCGTTGGTGCCTGAACACATCCAAGCCCAGGGATCCTGATCCCTGGGCTTTGTCGTTCCAACCGGTCGCCGCGCTTCGTTCTACACTTCCTTCATGGACATCGACCGCCTCGTCTCCGATCGCGCCCGCACCATCGAAGCCTCGGGCATCCGCGAGGTCTTCAAGCGCCGCTCGACCATGGTCGACCCGATCGATTTCTCGATCGGCCAGCCCGATTTCAACGTCCCCGATGAGATCAAGAACGAGGCCATCGCCGCCGTCCAGAGCAACAAGCACGGCTACACCCTGACCCAGGGCATCACGCCGCTGATCGAGCGCATTGCGCGCTACGTCGAGACCGATCTCGGATGGCCCGCCGCCCACACCGCGGCGAGCACAATCGTGACCGATGGCACCAGCGGCGCCCTGCACCTGGCGATGCTCGCCCTGCTCAACCCGGGCGATGAGATCATCCTCAGCGATCCCTATTTCGTCGCCTACCCGCACATGGCTCGCCTGTGCGGCGCTCAGGCCGTCTTCTGCGACACCTACCCGGACTTCCGGATGACCGCCGAGCGCATCGAGCGAGCCATCACCCCCCGCACCAAAGCCGTGCTCTTCAACTCCCCGAGCAACCCGAGCGGCGTCGTGATGAACTCGCGCCAGTGCGCTGAGGTCCTGGACCTGTGCCGGCGCAGGAACATCCTGCTCATCAGCGACGAGATCTACGATGAGTTCTGCTACAGCGAGAGCGTCGAGCCCATCGGCATCGGCCCGGATGCCTCGCGCCGCCGGTGCCCCAGCCCCTGCCGCGTCAAGGGCAGCGAGGATTCCATCCTGCTCGTCCGCGGCTTCGGCAAAACCTACGGCTGCACCGGCTGGCGCATGGCCTACACCACCGGGCCCGCGGCGCTCATCGAGCAGATGCTCAAGATCCAGCAGTACTCCTACGTGTGCGCCCCCACGCCGCTCCAGCACGCGTGCATCAAGGCCTTCGATGTCGACATGAGGCCGCGCGTCGCCGAGTATGAGAAAAAGCGCGACCGCGTCTTCGAGCGCCTCGCCCCGCTCACGGGCATGGTCAAGCCGGGCGGCGCGTTCTACGCCTTCGTCCCCATCCCTCAGCGCGCCGCCGCGACCGGGCACGAGTTCTTCGAGAAGGCCGCCGCCCGCAACATGCTCGTGGTCAAGGGCGGCGTGTTCTCGCGCCGCGACACCCACATCCGCCTGTCGTTCGCCTGCAAAGACGCGATGCTCGAACGCGGGCTGGATGTGCTGGCCGAGCTGCTGGCAGGCTGACTCTGGGGAGTTTGGCGGCGTGCCGCCTCCTGTAGAATCATCCCCCCTGCTCGCCGAGCCCGGTGGCTCCGGCTATCATTATCTCGGAATCATCTTCGGCGTACGGCCATATCCGCCGCCGTTTCTTCGGACAAAGGAGCCTTTCAATGACCATCCGCATCGGTATCAACGGTTTCGGCCGAATCGGTCGCCTCGTCTATCGCATCGCCGCCGAGTCCGGTGGAGCGATCGAAGTCGTCGCCGTCAACGACCTCGTCCCGGCCGACAACCTCGCCTACCTGCTCAAGTACGACACCATGCACCGCCAGTTCTCGATCGGCGGCAAGCACGCCGAGATCTCCGCCACCGAGAACTCGTTCACGGTCAACGGCAAGGTCACCAAGACCACCGCCGAGAAAGATCCCGCCAAGCTCCCCTGGAAAGATGCGGGCGTCCACTACGTCATCGAGTCCACCGGCCTCTTCACCGACTTCGAGAAGGCCAGCCTGCACATTCAGGCCGGCGCCAAGCGCGTCCTCATCTCCGCTCCCACCAAGAGCGAGCCCGCCCAGGTCCCCACGTTCGTCATGGGCGTCAACCACGAGCTGTTCGACGGCTCGAAGCACACCGTCGTCTCCAACGCCTCGTGCACCACCAACTGTCTGGCCCCGGTCGCCAAGGTCATCCTCGACAACTTCGGCCTCGAAGAGGGCCTGATGACCACCATCCACGCCGTCACCGCGACGCAGCCCACCCAGGATGGCCCGTCCAAGAAGGACTGGCGCGGCGGCCGCAACGGCTACCACAACATCATCCCCGCCAGCACCGGCGCTGCCAAGGCCGTGGCGCTCGCCATCCCCGCTCTCAAGGGCAAGCTCACGGGCATGTCCTTCCGCGTGCCCACCGCCGATGTCTCGGCCGTCGACCTCACCTTTAAGACCGGCAAGGACACCAGCCTCGCGGAGATCAACGCCGCCATGAAGGCCGCCTCCACCGGCTCGATGAAGGGCATCCTGGGCTACACCGATGAAGAGGTCGTCTCCAGCGACTTCATCGGCGACCGCCGCAGCAGCATCTTCGACTCCAAGGCGGGCATCGAGCTCAACAAACGCTTCTTCAAGGTCGTCTCCTGGTACGACAACGAGGCGGGCTACGCCACCCGCTGCGTCGACATGCTCCGCTACATCGCCGCCAAGGACGGGATCAGCTGAACCGGGATCAGGGCCGGAACTCAAGCCAAAAACCAACAGGCCGGCCCCGCGAGGGACCGGCCTGTTTCATTCTCAGGCTGTGGTGGGAAAGCCAGCAAGACTTTCTCGATGCAGAAGTTGACGATCCCGCTCCGCGCTCTCTGCGCCTCTGCGGTGTGATGCATTACGAGCAGTTGGCCCCGAAGTTGGCTAGCGTCTCGGTGATCGCGCTGAAGTTGAAGGGGTTGCCGAAGTTCGCCAGCGCGAAGGTGATGTCGGCGAAGTTGACCACGCCGTTCTGGTCGTGATCGCCAAGGCAGGTCGCCGGGGCTGTCGCGCGCCAGGCCTGCCACTCGACCACCAGCCGGGCGTTGCCCTCGAGCCCGGGGCCCGCCGAGATCCGCGCATCGGCGTTGCCGAAGATCCGCGAGATGCTCGGGATCGCTCGGCCGTTGTAGGTCACCACGAACGACGAGCCATCCTGCAGGATCGCGGGCAGCACGTTGTACGAGTCCACAAAGCCGACACCCACCGAGTTCGTCGCCGTCCCCTGGCCGGGCGTGCCGACGTTCAAGCTCTGATCGATCACCTGGCCGGTGCGAGTGATGTTGATCTGCCCGGGCCCCAGGCCCACACCGTAGCCGTAGGGCAGGTCGTAGCTGCCGAACGCGGCGCCGGGGTCGTTGAACGAGGTCTCGGCGGTGTGGATGACCGAGTTGTCGCTGTTGATGATGCTCGCGAACGGGGTCGACCAGTCGGTGAAGACAACGAGGCTGGCGCGGACGCGGGTGGTGTTGGCGTTGATGCCGCCGATCGCCTTGATCAGCAGCTCATCGGCCCCGAAGCCGATCCCGCCCGTGAACGTGGCGGCGGTCGGAACGTTGACCACCTGGCCCGCCGTGGCCACCCCGCCCGCATCGGGCAGAGGGTTGCTCCAGTGGTTGACCGTCACGGCGCGGCTCTCGACCGCCAGATCTGGGAAGTTCGAGCCCGCCGCCGTCATCTGGTACCCGAAGTTGTAGAACCGGAAGCCGGATGGTCCAGGGGGCGAGGAGGTCCCGAAGTTCCCGAAGATCTGCTTCTGCACATACTGCTGCGCCGACAGGTCCGAGCCGTCGAACCACGGCGCGCCGGTCTCATCCATGACACCAAAGGAGGTGTCGTTGAACGGCGGGGTCGTCTGCCCGTTGAAGCCGCCCTTCTTGGTCCCGAGCAGGCCGGTGTCGTAGGTGCCCGTACCGGCGGCCTGCCACGTCCAGCCGGGCGGCAGGGTGGTGTTGACGGGTTGGGCGGCAGCGCTCGCCGAAATCACGGCCAGAGCGGTCAGAGCGACACAGGTGCGAGACGACAGCATGGCTCTCTCTTCTCCAAGGGTGTGAGGTGCACGGTTCGGGGATTATGCAGGGCGGGCGGGGAGCACCCCGCCGACCGATAAGCAGACAATACCGTAAAAAACGCTCAAGTCAAACGCTTTACCTTCTTCAAGCATCGACTCCGGCGAGCGGCCAACATTCGCGGGATGTGGCTCGTCGAATGTTCGGCTGGAGGTCTGCTCCGGCCCGCATCGAACGCCTGAGATAACCGTTGTTAGCGACGCGAAGGGCACCGCTCGTCGCACCCGGGGGTGGCTGATGCCCGCGAGGCGCGGGAAAAAAGAACCCGGCCTCCGAAGAGGCCGGGCGTGTCAGAAAGCGAGGCTGGTTGCCGATCAATACGCGAAGTGAGCGAAGGCCTTGTTGGCCTCGGCCATGCGGTGGACCTGCTCGCGGGTGCCCATGGCCTTGCCCTCGCCCTTGGCTGCGGCGATGAGCTCATCGGCCAGGCGGAGGTGCATCGGGCGGCCGCCCTCATCGCGGCAGGAGCCGATGATCCAGCGGAACGCGAGGCTCTGCTGGCGGCGGTCGTTGACCTGCATGGGGACCTGGTAGTTGGCACCGCCGACGCGCTTCGAGCGGACCTCGACGCGCGGCTTGCAGTTGGCGATCGCGCGGTCGAAGACCTGGATCGCTTCCTTGGGGGCGTTGGGGTCGGTTTCCTTCTCGAGCCGCTTCTGGATCTCGGTCATGGCGTCGTAGACCACGCGCTGGGCGGTGGACTTCTTGCCATCGGTCATGATGCAGTTGATGAACCGCGCCAGCGTCCGGTTGTTGTAGGTCGGGTCGGGACGAAGCTGCGTGTTCGATGCGGTGATGCGGCCTGCCATGTGGTCGAAACTCCTGTGTGGCTCATCTGCCACGCCCGAAGAGATTTCCGGGCCGTGGCTCTCTGTTCACCCCGATCGCGTGGCGGCGACCGGGATTACTTGCCTTGATGCACGTTGTCGATTCGCGTGAAGCCCGGGGATACGCGGCTGCGCTGCCCGAGCGGGATGGTCGCTTGGATTCGGATCACTTCTTGGCGGCGCCCTTGCCCGCGGCCCCGCCCTTGCCCTTCTTGGCGCCGTACTTCGACCGGCCCTTCTTGCGGCCGTCGACGCCCAGGCAGTCCAGAGACCCGCGGACGACGTGGTAGCGCACGCCCGGGAGGTCGCGGACGCGGCCGCCGCGGACCAGCACGATCGAGTGCTCCTGCAGGTTGTGGCCCTCGCCACCGATGTAGGCGGTGATTTCCTTGCCGTTCGAGAGACGGACGCGGCAGATCTTGCGAAGAGCCGAGTTGGGCTTCTTCGGCGTCATCGTCTTGACCTGGAGGCACACGCCGCGCTTCTGCGGGCACTGCGCAAGATCCTTGGTCTTCTTGAGCTTGAACTGCGGTGTGCGCGGCTGGCGGATGAGCTGGTTGATCGTCGGCATGGAAGTTCCGGTCTCTGGAGCAGGGACGAATCAGGTCGAACGCTGCGGAAGCGGGGGGGCAAGAGGCCCGGCGGGCCGGGATTCGCATCCCGCCGCCCCGTCGAAAGATCGTTGGAATGAACGCGCGGACGCGCCCGCCTCCCACCGAAGGCGAGCCGAGAAGTGTAGCGGATCCACCGCCGATGGCAAGCCCGCATGGACGGGGGGGGTTCGGTGGGCCTGTCACGCTCTAGAGCAGAATGCCCGGTGCACCGAGCCACAAAGTTGTGCGCCAGGCCTTGCGATTTTGTGGGGTCTTGTTAGGGTAAGACTCCGTTCCGTAATCCTGATCTTCCGCCATTTTCAGGCATGCCCGATCAACCACGTCATCACGCGCTCGGTTCGCCTCCGCCGTTGGAAACTCCCAAAGGGGCCGCCTTTCACGTTCCGGACCCCAACGCCACGCACGCCGTCCCTCTGGATTCATCCCCGCAGAGCATCCATGGACCCCACTTGCGGCAGTTCGAGCCGCGGATCCCGCACCTCAAGTTCGAGCGTGAGATCAACGCTGGGGGCATGGGTGTGGTCTACAGCGTGCTCAACCAGCGGACCGCCCGGCGGGAAGCGCTCAAGGTTCCGCGCGACATCGTGCGCGACCCCGCATCGCTGGACCGCTTCAAGCGCGAGTACATGATCCAGCAAGGACTGGGCGAGCACCCGAACCTGATCCGCATTTATGAAGCGGGCACTTTCACGGACGGTGTCGGGCTCGAGAGGCCCTACTACACAATGGAGTGCATCGATGGTGGACGGACGTTGCGGCACATGATCGACGAAGGAGCGCCCGTGCGCCGACTCGTTCAGATCATGCAGAAAGTCGCCACCGCCGTCGCGTTTGCCGCCCAGAAGCACGTCCACCACGGCGACCTCAAGCCGTCGAACATCCTTATCAGAGAGAACGGCGAGCCCGCGGTCAGTGACTTTGGCATCGCGCGCAACCTGAGCGTCGAGCTGTCATCTCGTCAGGTCGCGGACTCACTTGGCCGTTCCGTTGGCACGCACGACTACATGTCCCCGGCGCAGGCTTCGAGCGCGACCGCACTGGCGTCGCAGACCGACGACGTCTATTCCATGGGGATCATGCTCTACGAGGTGATCGCGGGCCGCAGGCCCTACGCCGCCATGCCCGGCGCGGGCGAGGGGCTGGCGGAGGCGATCCGCAGGGCCCGTGTGCCCGAGCTGCGCGTGAGCGCCGACCAGCCTGACGCGCAACTCGCCGACCCATGGATCCGCGCCATTGTCGCCAGGGCGATGCACAAGGACGAGGCGGAACGCTACCCCGACGCCAAGGAGCTCGCCGCGGCGCTAGCAAGCTACCTCGACCGGACGCGCTGGACGGTCGCCAGACTCTTCGCGAGCGCCACGCCGACTCCCCTGCGTTTTTGGGGGGCGGCCCTGCTGGGCTGCCTGGTGGCGGTGGCGGTCTCGATGGTTCTCACGCTGACGGGTCTGCTCCAGGTCGAGGGCGCCTCCGAGGCCTTCTCGCCGGCACGCAAGTACGCGCTGGGCTCTCCGGGGCTCGATGATGTGCGCGTGATCGCCATCACCGATGACACCCCGCTGGCCGAGCTCTCCAAGCGCTACGCGCCCGGCCACCCGCAGGCCGAGGGCAGGATCATGTACCCGTTCCGCGCCACCCACGCGGAGCTGGCGCGCCGGATGACCAAGGCTCAGGCCTTCGTGGTCGCCTGGGATATCGGTTTCTCGCCCAACCCGCTGGCCCAAGAGCTCGACAAGGAACTGGCCTCCGCCATCGTCGCGTTGCGCGAGTCGGGCACCGCGACCGTCATCGCGACGTGGTCCTGGAAACGCGTCGAAGGGCTGCCGATTGATGTGTCCCCCACGGTCGCGCGAGCCGCTCTGCGCTTCGGCGGCATCTCTGCGCAGGCCGGGGTCGACTACCCGTGGATTGTCGACGCATTCGTGTGGGTGGCTCCGAACTCGGTTGTCGAAGCGTCGTTGTCGGTGATCGCTTACGCCGCGATGATCCGCCCGGGCGCGTACTTCGACGCGGCCATCGATCAGAACGAAACCGGGGTCGTGCTGTCGTTCTGGCGTCCGCTTTCTGCGCTCCCCGGGGGCCGGGCCGTGATGGGAACGCCGATCCGGCTGAAGTTGTCGATGCGGGAAACCTGGGATCCCGCGCCTGAAGTGCGGGAAAGGGAGGCCGTGATGGGGTTTGAGACCGGCTCCGTCGCGCTCGGTGTGCTCATGGAGGTTCCGTCGGCTCCAGAACTGCAGCGCATCACCATCCCCATCGAGCGCGTGCTCCGGGCCGACGATGCCCAGCTCCGGGACTGGTTCCAGAGCAAGGTGGTGTTCGTCGGTGATGTGCGCGAAGACATCGACATGAGCCCGCTGCCGATTTCCGCCGGCGGCGGCAAGGTCGCCGGGGTGTATGTGCAGGCGACGGCGGCCGGCAACCTGCTGGCGAACCTGGTCCCCCGGGTGCCCAGCAGCGCCGCATCGCTGGGCGCTTCCGTCGTTGCCGTCGGTCTTTTCATCATCCCGCTCGCGCTGCTGCGGCTGCCTCGGTGGGCCGCTGGCCTGTGGGCGGTGAGCACCGGGGCCAGTCTGGCGGGGTTGTGCTGGCTCATCACGACCCAGCTCAACGTGGTGATGGATCCCGGGCCATTGATCATCGCTGGGGCACTCGCGTGCCTGGCCGTCGCGGTGGCGCGATCGCATGTCCAGCGAAAGTGGGAACTTACATCCGGCGCGTGAGCGACGCCGCCGGGGCCGCGGGCCAGGCGAACACTCCTGCGGTCTTTTGTTTGCTTTGATCGCGCTGCAATTCAATACTCCCACCGGATCGCCGGACAATCGGGGAGAAAGCAACATCTCGAAGGAGTTCGCCCATGCGTCATGCATCGCATCGCGTTGTTGCATTCGCGTTCGCCGCGGGGCTGGCATGCAGCGCGCAGGCCCGCCAGAGCCCCGTTGTGGAGTCCATCGTCCCGCCATCACGAACCACCGAGTCGGTGGGCCAGGCCATCGCCGTCGACGGGACCAAGGTCTTCCTGCTCTCCACCCCCGGCGTTGAAGCGCTCGGGCAGGCCTTCGCCGCGGTGCCCTCATGTCCCGCCGCCGATGGGTCGTGCGCCACCGCGGGCAAGGTGTTCAACAACACGAATCAGGTGAGCGTCGGCGGGCTGCCCGCCGACTACTACGTGGGTGTCGGCTGGGAACTCCGGGCGGGCTACCTGATGGCTCGGGGCTGGCGGCCGCTGGTCCGGACCATCCGCTCGCTCCACGTCGCGCCGGGGTCGGAGACCATCACGGAGATCGATGGCGATGTCCACCGCGTGTACTACGTCGCCGGATCCGCTCCCAGGATCTACGTCGCTCTGTTCACCAACGAGGCCGACTTCACCATCGATGAGGATGTGCAGCCGGTTCAGGTGCCGATGGGCTACTACGTCGAGATCACCAAGGATGGACAGGGCCGGATCGTCGCCTCGACCCCCCAGTCGTACAGCGGCGTGGAGGCGCGCTGCCAGTTCGTGAGCAACGTCCGCGAGGCCGACCGCTCGCGACTGGTCCGCCAGATCGACTCGGACAAGCAGATCAACACCATCCCCAACCAGAATCAGCCGCTGTGCCCGTGAGCGGCGTCGTTCGGGTCGCGGCTAACCAAAGATCAGTTATCTCTTTGTTCCCCTTCGAGCCGGGAGCCGCATCCCGCCGCCCCGTCGAAGGATCATTGGAATGAACGCGCGGACGCGCCCGCCACTACCGAAGGCGCGCCGAGACACGTAGCGGATCCCCCGCCAATGGCATGCGAAAGTACTAAGCAGTACCGCCAGCCCCTGCCCACTCCTCCCGCGACTGCCGAAGGGCCGAGGCTTGGCCTAATCGACTCGTCGTATCGCCTTGCCCTTATCCGGGGGTGCGTTAGGGTATGTCTAGATTCCCCGATTCCTCCTT
>JBIPMO010000203.1:0-5851 GCA_044369085.1 Phycisphaerales bacterium | reverse complement strand
ATGCCGGCACGCAGGAGCTCATCGACGAGGGCCTCGTAGAAGGCGAGCCCCTTCGCGTTCACCGCGCCGGTGCCATCGGGCATCACCCGGGACCATGAGATCGAGAAGCGATAGGCTTTCAAACCCATCGCCTTCATGATGGCGACATCCTCGCGGAACTTGTGGTAGTGGCCGCAGGCGACATCGCCCGTGTGCCCGTCGAAAGTATTGCCCGGGGTGTGCGCAAAGGTGTCCCAGACGGAGGGCCCGCGGCCATCTTCGGCGGCTCCTCCCTCGATCTGGTACGCGCTGGTCGCCGCCCCCCACACGAAGCCATTTGGGAACTGTTGCAAGGCTTTCACTCTCGTAGCGGTTCAGGTAGTCACGCCCCGACCACAATCGGGGCGACGGGCAGACGCGTCGCTGGGGCGGCGGCACGGTACAAATGTGCCCCAGAGCGGGTGGCGCGGTCCGATGTTTCTGGGCCCGCCTTACCCGCTTCTCGCGACGATGGGAGACTAGTGTATGCGTTTACATGCTTGGATTCTTGCGGCTCTGGCCATATTCGTCGCCGACGCCGCTCGCGGCCAGACCAGTGTCATCGACGACTTCTCCGATATCGGTTCGTGGCGGGCGATCCCGTCTTCGGGGGTCACGATGAACCTGTCAAAGGTTCCCGGACGTACGGGCGATGCGCTGAAGGTCGATTTCGACTTCACCCGCGGCTCGGGGTACGCCGCGGTCCGGCGGAGCGTGAACCTGGCCCTCCCTTCCAACTACCGCCTCAGGTATTCGGTGCGTGGCCCGGCCCCGGCCAACAACACCCTCGAGTTCAAGCTCGTCGATCCCACGGGCGACAACGTGTGGTGGGTCAACCAGCGGAACTTTGAGTTCCCAGCAGACTGGAAGGAAGTGACCCACCGCAAGCGCAACGTCGCGTTTGCCTGGGGGCCGAGCAGCGCCCCGCTGACGCAGGTCGGCGCGATCGAAATCGTGGTCACCGCGGGTGTGGGCGGCGGGGGCAAGGGTTCCATCATCATCGATGACCTCACGATCGAGTCGCTGCCCGAAGCGACGGCCGCTGCCAAGGCGGTCAAGGTCTCGACCAACAGCATCGCGCCCGATGCGGCGATCCGGCCCGAGCTGCCAGCGGATTCGAACGTGCGCTGGAGATCCAACCCGGCGGACACGACCGCGACGATCGAACTCGACTTCCAGGGCGTGCGCGAGATCGGTGGGCTCATCATGTACTGGGCCGCCGAGTACGCTACCGAGTACGACATCGAGGTGAAGCAGGCCGATGGTTCGTGGCTGACCGCCTACCGCCATCGCAGCGGCGACGGCGGGCGCGACGATGCCCCGCTGCCCGGTGTCGAGACAGCGGGGGCGCGAATCCGCGTGCTCAAGCCCGCGAAGGAGGGGGCGGGCGTCGGCCTCGACATCCTGCAGGTCGCACCCGCGGAGTACTCCGAAGACCCGAACCGGTTCATTCAGTCCATCGCGGACGCGTACCCCCACGGATCCTGGCCGAAGTACGCGTACGGCAAGCCCTCGTTCTGGACGATCGTCGGCGCGCCTGGGGATCGCGATGAGGCGCTCATGAACGAGGAAGGCATGGTCGAAGTCGCCAAGGCGAGCTTCTCGATCGAGCCGTCGATCCAGGTGAATCGCCGCGTCATCACGTGGCCAGATGTGAACATCGTGCAGTGGCTCGAGTCGCGTCACCTTCCCATCCCGACGGCTCGCTGGGAGGTCGAAGGGTTCCAGCTCTCGATCACCCCCTTTGTCGCGGGCGACCCCGGCAAGTCGACCCTCTACATCCGCTACTCGATCACGAATCGCACGGCGTTCACCGTGCAGGGGCTCTTGAATCTGGCGATCAGACCGCTCCAGGTCTATCCGCCGGCGCAGCAGCTGAACCTCACCGGCGGATTCTCGCCGATCCGGTCGATCGCTCGCACCGAGCGCGGCGTGAAGGTGAACGGCGAGCGTGAGATCATGCTTCTGACCGAGCCTCTCGCGTTCGGCGCGACGACCCTCGCGTCCGGCGACATCTCGGAGTGGCGGATCCGCCGCCAGTCTCCGCCCGACACGGCGGCGACCGACCCCACCGGATTTGCCTCGGGGATGCTCGGCTTTCCCATCGACCTGGAGCGCGGCGAAACCGCGGAATACTGGCTGGCCTCGCCGATGGTCGCGGGCAGCACCCCCGCCGACATGGCGGGCACCCCGGAACAGGCCCGCGAGCTGCTCAAGAAAGTCACCGAAGACTGGACACGCCGCCTGGACCAGGTGGTGATCGGCACCTCGTCCAAGGGCGCCGAGTACGCCGATGCCCTCAAGGCATCGCTGGGCTACATCCTGATCAACCGCGACGGTCCTTCGATCCAGCCCGGTTCGCGGGCCTACGAGCGGAGCTGGATCCGCGACGGGTCGCTGACCAGCGCAGCGCTCCTCCAGTTCGGCTTCCACGACGAGGTCAAGCAGTTCCTGGACTGGTTCGGGCCCTACCAGTACGACGACGGCAAGGTCCCGTGCTGTGTCGACTCGCGCGGGCCCGACCCCGTCCCCGAGCACGACTCGCACGGGCAGTACATCTTCGCCATCAAGCAGTACTACGACTACACCCAGGATGCCGACCTGGTGCGACGTCACTGGCCGCGCATCGTCAAGGCCGTCGACTACATCGAGTCCCTGCGCAATCAGCGCATGACCGACGAGTACAAGACCGGCGCGCCCGAACAGCGCGCCAAGCTCGGTCTGGTCCCGGAGTCGATCTCGCACGAGGGCTACTCCGCCAAGCCGATGCACTCGTACTGGGACAACTACTTCGTCCTCCGCGGCCTCCGCGACGCGGCGGACCTCGCCGGCATCGTGGGTGACTCGGCGCAGCAGGGGCGCATGGCCTCGCTCGCCGACGCGTTCGCTGTTTCGCTCAACGCCTCGGTCACCCAGGCGATGAAGAACAAGAGCATCGATTTCATTCCCGGCTGCGTCGAGCTTGGTGACTTCGATGCGACGAGCACCGCGATCGCGCTCTACCCGGCCAACGTTGACGATGCCCTGCCGCGCGTCGCTCTGGAAAGGACGTTCGAGCGGGCCTGGGATTCGTTCTCCGCTCGCCGCGCCGGTTCGAAGCCCTGGCGTGACTACACCCCGTATGAGATCCGGCTCGTCTCGGCGATGCTGATGCTCGACCAGCCCCAGCGGGCCCGCGAGATGCTCGCGTGGTACATGAACGACCGCACCCCCAAGGGCTGGCAGCAGTGGGGCGAGATCGTTTGGCGCGACAAGGGCAAGGCCAACTTCATCGGCGACCTTCCTCACACCTGGGTCGCCTCTGACTACATCAAGGCCATCGCCAACATGTTCGCCTACGACCGTGCTCGCGATCAATCGGTGGTCCTCGCCGCGGGCATCCCCGCGGATTGGATCCAGTCTGGAACGGGAATCGGTGTTCAGGGTCTGTGGACCAGAGCGGGCCGGGTGAACTATTCCTTCAAGGGCAGCCAGCAGCGATGGGAGGCCCATGTCGATGCCCTGGACCGCGTCCCCCCCGGCGGGGTGATCCTTTCGTTCCCGGATGACCGCGAGCCACAGACCATCACGGTCAACGGTCAGCCGGTCACCCCGAGCGGCCGCGAAGTGGCTCTTCCATCGCTGCCCGCGACGGTTCAGTTCGAGTTCGCCGCTCCCCAGTGATGCGGTGGATCGCGGGCATCGGCCGGCGTGCCTGGCAGTTCGGTGAAGCGGTTGACTTCTGCGGCAGACCGCCCGGAGGCCTACAATCCCGACCCCTGCCCGAACGGAGCCGGAATGGTCCCGCGCGCCCGTTCCGCGTCCCGGATTGAAGTCTCGGATCGCTCGCTTTGCCGCCGCAAGCACCTCGACAGGATGACCCCCGCATCATGACAACCACCCTCTCGCTGATCGAATCCGCCATCCACCCCGCCGTGCCCGGCGTTGACCTGCCCGAATTCGTCGCGGAGCACGAGCTGCCCTCGCGCGAGGGCTCGCGCATCATCCAGTACCGCGAGGCGCTCCGCGAAGCGATGAGCGAAGAAATGCGCCGTGATCCGCGAATCTTCCTCATGGGCGAGGAAGTCGCCCAGTACTCCGGCGCCTACAAGGTCAGCCAGGGCATGCTCGAAGAGTTCGGCGAGAAGCGCATCATCGATGCCCCCATCTCCGAGAACGGCTTCGCGGGCCTGGGCATCGGGGCCGCGATGTACGGCCTGCGCCCCATCATCGAGTTCATGAGCTGGTCCTTCTCGATCGTCGCCGCCGACCAGATCCTCAACAACGCCCCCAAGATGCTCTACATGTCGGGCGGGCAGTGGGGCTGCCCCATCGTCTTCCGCGGCAACGACGGCGCGGGCGGGCAGCTCGGCTCGACCCACTCCTGGTGCGTCGAGGCCCTGTACGCCAACGTCCCGGGCCTCAAGATCGCCATCCCCAGCAACCCCTACGACGCCAAGGGGCTGCTCAAGACCGCCATCCGCGACCCCGACCCCGTCTTCTTCCTTGAGTCCGAGCGCATGCTCGGCGACAAGGCCCACGTGCCCGAGGAGGAGTACTACATCCCCTTCGGCCGCGCCCGCCTGGCCCACGAGGGCGATGCCTGCACGCTCGTCTCGTTCGGCCGCCCGGTGAACTTCTGCCTCGAAGCCGCCGAGGAACTGGCCAAGGAAGGGATCGATGTCGATGTGCTCGACATGCGGACCATCCGCCCGCTCGACATCGATTCGATCATTGCGAGCGTGCAGAAGACGGGCCGCGTGATCGTGGTCGACCAGTGCTGGCCCTTCGCGGGCATCGCATCGGAAGTCATCACCCAGATCTGCGAGCGCTGCTTTGACTACCTGGACCACCAGCCGGTCCGCGTGACCAGCGACGATGTGCCCGCCCCGTACGCCAAGGGGCTGGAGCAGGCGTTCCTGCCGCACAAGGGGAAGATTGTGGCGGCGGTGAAGAGGGTCGTGGGCGGGTAAATTGCCAAAGGGCAAATGGCCAAATGGCAAAGGAGAAGCCATGGGTCGGCTCAAGGCGGAACTGCTTGAACGAGTCGAGATCTTTGCCGACCGAGTGCTCGACGTAGCAGTCGCCCTCGAACGGAAGGGTTGCTGGCGGCGGATCCTCGATCAGATTGTCGGGTCTGGTACGTCGGTTGGCGCAAACGTCTTTGAGGCTGATGAAGCGCTCAGTCGGTCGGACTTTCTGAAGTGCATCGGAATCGCGGTCAAAGAACTCAACGAAACGAGATACTGGCTCCGATTGATCGCACGCCGCCAATGGATCGCCGCCAGCCGACTCGCCCCGCTTCAGATTGAACTCGATGAGCTGAAGAAAGTGCTCGGAACCATTCACAATCGAACTCGCAAGTCGCCCACAAGAAACACCCCTCGCCTCGGTTGATTTGCCCTTTGGCCATTTGCTCTTTGGCGCTTTGAACAGGACCGCTCCCATGCCCATCACCATCACCATGCCCCGCCTCTCAGACACCATGGAACGCGGCACCATCGTCGCCTGGAACATCAAGGAGGGCGACAAGGTCAAGCCCGGCATGGTGCTCGGCGACATCGAGACCGACAAGGCCACAATGGAGTTGCAGGCCTTCGACACCGGCACCGTCGCCGCGATCATGCTCAAGGCGGGCGACTCGGTCGAGGTGGGCAAGAACATCCTCGTGCTCGCGGAAGAGGGTGAAGACGCCGCAGCGATCCGCGCTCAGTTCGCATCGGGCGCCACCGCCAGCGCACCCAAAGCGTCGGCAACAGAAGCCCGCGGATCCAAGTCCGTGGGCGCTGTCGGTTCGTCACCTGCCGCGACCGCGGTCCTCGACGCACCCGCCCCGCCCGCGACTTCCACTCAT
>JBIPMO010000202.1:0-5881 GCA_044369085.1 Phycisphaerales bacterium | reverse complement strand
CATCGGCGACGGCGGCGGCGCACTTCGGGCTGTCATGCGAGGTGTACATGGGGGCCGAGGATGTGCGCCGTCAGCGGCTGAACGTGGTGCGCATGCGGCTGATGGGGGCGCGGGTGGTGGAGGTGGATGCGGGGTCGCGGACGCTCAAGGACGCGACCAACGAGGCGATGCGCGACTGGATGGGATCGGTGCAGACCACGCATTACATCCTGGGGTCGGTGGTCGGCCCGCACCCGTTCCCGATGATCGTGCGCGACTTCCAGAGCGTGATCGGGCGCGAGACGCGCGAGCAGTGCCGCGAGGCGATCGGGCGGCTGCCCGATTGCATCGTCGCGTGCGTGGGGGGCGGGTCCAACGCGGCGGGGATGTTCTACCCGTTCATCGAGGACACGAACGTTCGGATCATCGGGGTCGAGGCGGGCGGGCGCGGGTCGGCCCAGGGGGAACACGCCGCGCCGCTGTCGCACGGAGCGCCCGGCGTGCTGCACGGGTCGCTCTCCTACGTGCTGCAGGATGCGGCCGGGCAGACGGCGGATGTGCACTCGTGCTCGGCCGGGCTGGATTACCCCGGCGTGGGCCCGGAGCACTCGTACTGGAAGGATGCGGGCCGCGTGGAGTACACGGCGGCAACCGATGATGCAGCGCTGGACGCGTTCACGGACCTGTGCCGCAGCGAGGGGATCATCCCTGCGCTTGAGACGGCGCACGCGATCGCGGAGGCGGTGTCGCTCGCGGGCACGATGGACAAGGGGCGTCACATCGTGGTGAACTGCTCGGGGCGCGGGGACAAGGATGTCGACGAGGCGGCCCGGCTGCTGGGGCTGCGTGCCAAAGGGGCCACAGGGCTGCTGCCCGTGGACGCCCCGGCGCCGCGAAGTTGAGCGCCGGGGCCTCGAGAACGCACGGTTCCGACGTTTCAGTATGAAACACGCGCAAAGTTGTTGAATGATGCTTGCGGGTGTTCGCGCGCAAACACAAGATGCTCCTGCGATGCGGCGCGCTGTGGCGCGGCGGTCGCCGCGAGGCATCAGCGCGGCAGCAGAGGCAGCGGCGCGATGTGCTCACCGCTCGGACAGAGGATCCGTCTCTGGCGGAACTGGGCCTCAAGCCGATCCTCGCGAGGAGCGACCCGACCGATGTGAACTACCTGGAGCTTGGGGTCGTGCGGGCGCGCTCGGTGTGCCGAGTGGTTCAGCGCGTGGGGTCGCAACTGGTGGGCTACGGAACAGGGTTCCTGGTGGCGCTGCGGATCGTGCTGACGAATCACCACGTCATCCCGGACATGGCCTATGCGCGATCGAGCACGGGTCAGTTCCGCTACGGCGGAACGTCGTGGCTTTCGAGAGCTCGGAGATCGACCTCTCCGAACCGGTGCGGATCACCAGCTCGGATGAACTGATCTTCTGATTGCCTCATGGGTGGGCCACCGCCTCGACGATCAGTTCGGGCGTGCTGTCGATCACGATGTACCGGTACAGCGGCGGGGCGGCGGCATCGAGGTCGATGCGCACGCCCTGCCCGCGGGCCGCGGCGTCCGCGGCTCGTTGCTCGCGGGGCTTGAGGAGCGGGTACAGACCAACCGCGGCGCGGCGGAGCAGGGTGATCTTCAGCACGACCGGTGTGCCCGGGGCCGCGGATGTAGCCGCGAGGGAGTCGGCGTGAGGTGGGGTCGATTCTGCTCCGATGCTCTCGGGCAGCAACGTGGTTCCGGGCATGGTTCCCGGCGCGGCGGCGGCGAGGGCGGCCCGCGCCGCGGCTAGGCCCATCTTCGTGGCGGTGTCGATCAGGTCAAAGATGCGCTGGTTCAGCGCGCGGTTGTCGGTGCGGGCGTCGAGGCCCTGGAGCGACCAGCCCTGGCCGATGTCCACGTGCACGCGCGCATCGCCGAGGTTCCCAGCGCCGGTGACGGCGTACTGCTCCTCGAAATCGGGCAGGAAGACGATCTCGAACGGGCCTTCCATCGGTGTGCGGGCCCACGCGGAGTTGTCGATGCCGACGCTGCGGGTGGTGCGGCCCGACGATTCGGGCGCATCGGGGAGAGCGATGGCGGCGGGCATCGATGTGTCGACCGCGCTGTCGGTGTCGGGCGCGGCCGATTCCGCGGATTCGGCTGGCGAGGTTTCAGCGCCAGCCTGCCGCCACGCGATGCGGCGCAGCGGGATGCGCAGCGCTTCTTCGGGCGGGGGAGTGAGCAGCGGCCCGCCATCGCGGCGCTCGTTCAGCGGCGTGATCGAGGTGATGAGGGCGGTCGTGGCGTCGTCGCTGACCACCGCCTGCGCGAGGTAGACATCGGCGCCGATGATGAACGGCTCCTTCACGCGGATGAACGGGCGCGGCATGTAGAAGCGGACACCTTCGAGCGCATCGGCTCGCTCCTGACGCTGGTCGGACCACTGGTCGTACTGCGTGGGCGTCGGCACCTTGCGGATGCTGACGCTCGCGCAGCCGGGCGGGAGCATCGCGGCGGCAAGGATGGTGACGAGCGTGCGGCGAGAGAGGATCGATGCGTGGGTGAACATGGGAGCCTCCGGTCGGGGGTGGGGGGGCTCCTCCTCGAGCGGCTGAAGTGTGTCACGGAACCGGCGGGAGTCAATCGGCAATGACCGCTGGTGCGCGCGCGATCGCGGCGATGGCGGAAAGATCGCTCTCCCGGCAGCTCGAAGCGATGAATCTGCGGCCCCGACGCGGCCCGCGTTGCATGGTGTATCCTCGTCTCCCCACGCTCGCGTATCCCTCCCCGCACCCATCGCAGGACCTTTGACCATGGCGGACGCCAAGACGCATGTGACCCTTTCGCGCAGCACGAACCAGGCCCTGGGCATCGGCCAGTTCGCGATCGACTTTCTCGCCGGCAAGCTCGGGCCGGGCCCGGACGCGGCGGTGCTCGAACGGACCGAACTGTTCCACACCGACGCGGTGATCTGCGGGCTTTCGGCGCTGGCGCTGCGGACCAACTCGCCGGTGGTGCTGCGTGCCGAGGCGCTCGAGTACGGGGTGAGCGACGCCTCGAAGGGTGCGTGCGTGTTCGGATCGACCGCGCGGGTGCAGCCGGAGAAGGCGGTGGTGGCCAACAACGCCGCCGTGCGCGAGTGGGACAGCAACGGGACGAACTTCGGCTACAACCCATCCCTGGGGCACACGGCGGGGGAGTTCGGCCACAACGACTTCTACGGCGTGGCGGTCGCGGCCTGCCAGCAGCGGGGGCTGGATGGCAACACCGCGCTCCGCGGCATGCTCCTGCTCGATGAGATCCGCGGGCGGCTCGCCGAGGTGTTCAGCCTCAAGACCTACAAGATCGACCACGTGGTGCACGGAGCGATCGCATCGGCCGCGACGTACGGCGCGCTGATGGGGGCCACCGCCGAGCAGATCGAGCACGCGATCGGCATGGTCGTGGCCCACTACATCCCGTGGCGCGCCATCCGCGCGGGCAAGCAGCTCTCGGACAGCAAGGGGGCGAGCGCCGCGATCTCGTCGGAGGTCGCCGTGCTCTCGATGAAGCGAGCGATGCGCGGGTTCATCGGGCCCAAGGACATCTTCCGCAACCCCGAGAGCATGTTCCGCCAGTTCCAGAAGACCACCGGTGACAGCCCGTTCGACCTGGTGCTCGCCCACAGCGGGCCCGACTTTGCCATCATGGGCATGCACTTCAAGCTGGGGCTCTACGAGCACCAGTCGGCCGGGGCCCTGCAGGGGCTGATCAACTTCGTCAACGACAACCCCGGGCTGCTCAAGGACGGCGGCAAGCACATCAAGGGGATCAAGATCGTCGCCTACGAGCCGGCCTTCGGCATCATCGGCGACCCCGCCAAGCGTGACCCGCGCACGCGCCAGTCCGCCGACCACTCGATGGTCTACATCGTCAGCACGATGCTGCGCAAGGCGATCGAGCAGGCCGGGGCGGGCACGTTCAAGGCCGACACGCAGGCATCGCACGACGGGGTGTGGAAGCAGCTCATGCTCTCGCCCTACGACTACGATCCGAAGTCGATCACGAGCACGCTCACGCGCGGGCTGATGGAGAAGATCTCGTTCGAGCACGGCGGGGCCGAGTACGACCGCCGCTACCCCGATGGCATCCCGACCTCGATGGTCGTCACCGATGACACCGGCAAGACCCACGACAGCGGGCTGGTGATGTACCCTGCCGGGCACGCTCGCAACACCACGGCGGACCTCAAGGGCATCCTGGCCCACAAGTTCCGCCTGCTGGGGTCGCTCGCGGTCGATGCGGCGGCGGTGGATGGGCTGGTCGCCAAGCTCAGCGGGCTGGCCAGGAAGTCGGCGGCCGAGGTGGCTGACCTGTACAACGTGAAGATCGTGGAGCGGCCTGGGTACGAGTGAAGCGGCGGGCCGCGATGAGGCTCAACGAGCGCGACCTGATTCAACGAGCCGCGACCGTCAGGGAGCGGATGGTGCACCCGACTCGCAGCCGCGGTCAGCGCCCTTGCGTTCCACGGCGTTCCACGCTGGTCCGCTCCCTCACGGTCGCGGCTCGTTGAGTTGCTTCGTGGCTCATTGAACTGGTGCGCAACTTGATCGCCACTGCGGTAGCATCCGCCTCCGCGTGAACACCGCGGCGGTCAGGTTGGTCTTGCATCACGAGCGTCGAACGCGCCGCCTCGCATGCGCCCTGCTCGCGCTCACTGCCGGGACGGCCATCGCGGTGGCGCAGACGCCCGGGCGGACCTCGGGCTTTGCGCCCGAAACTCGTTCGATCTCTGCCTCCCCGTTCGATGGGCGAACGTTCGGCGGCGTCGACCTGCCCGCTCCGGCGCAGGGCTTCGGGCTGACGCTCGCGGCGAGCCGGGTGTGGGCGTGGCGCGAGGGCAGCACCGAGCGTGTGCTGCTGGAGCGAGATGTGCGCGTCACCCTGGGCCCGTACTCGTTCCAGGCCCGGCGCTGCGTGGCCTGGATCGAACCGATCCGAGTGGACGGCGTCGATGCCGAGCAGGTGGCGCTCTACTTTGACAAGGTCTTCGATGCGGGCGGGGCACCGGTGGTGAACGAGCAGGCCGAGCGCCTGCTCGTCACGGCGATCGTCACCCAGACCGGGGCTACGCTGCGGACCGATGTGCTCAGGAACGAGCGCCCGACGGATCCGTTTCTTGATGAGGCCGAGGGGCGGCTCGCGCGGCACCTGGTGCAACTGACTTCGCCCGAGGAATCGCCCACGATGACGGCGGATGGTTCGCCGCGGCGCGGGCCCGGTCCCGCGGGGCGGAGCGACCAGCCCGCGCCCCTGCCCGAGTGGCTCGCCCGGGATGATCGCGGGCCCATGCCCCCCGCCGAGCGGTTGCCGGCGGAGCTTCCGCGCGAGGGGCTCGTCAACTTTTTCGCGAGCAACGTCGAGAGCATCACGACCGGGACCGCGGGCGAGCGGGCGCTGCTGCTCTCGGGGGGCGTCACGGTGCAGTACGCCTCGGCGGGCGATGGGCTCCGCCCCGGCCCGACCGTCCAGATCTCGGCGCTGCGGGCGGTGGCGTTCCTCGCCGAGTCAGCAGAACAAGGGCAGAGCAGGTACGACGCGCAGGATGTCCTGGGGGTGTACCTCGAGGGCGATGTGGTGGCGACGACCGGGGCGTACACGCTGCGCGGGGCCCGGGTGTTCTACGACATCCGCACCGACCGGGCGGTCGTGCTCGACGCGGTCTTCTGGACGTATGACCAGAAGCGGGGCATGCCGATCTACCTGCGAGCGGCCGCCATCAGGCAGGAATCGCTGCGGCAGTGGAAGGCCAAGGATGTGCGTCTGGCGAACGTGGGCTTTGCCGAGCCGCACTTCGCGATCGGCGCCACCGATGTGACGCTGACCAGCGCCCCGCGCCCGGCCGGCGAGGAAGGGCTCGACCGGACGCTCGTCTCGGCCGAAGGCGTGACC
>JBIPMO010000024.1:0-17538 GCA_044369085.1 Phycisphaerales bacterium | reverse complement strand
GAGGTGCGCGGCGACCGGCCCTACAGCGCGCTCAAGATCACCTGCGCGACCATCGCGGTGCTGATGGTGATCGCGGTGGTGGTGTTCTTTGTAGCGCGGCGATGAGCGCAGGATCCGCGAGCCCGGGCCCGCAGCGCGGGGCTACTTCACGAACCGAGCGAGCGCCAGCGTGGCCATCGTGTGCATGCCGGGCCGGGCCTCGATCACGCGCGGGATCATGTTGAGGGTGATGGCGCTGGTGGCGATGTCGCCCTGAACCGCTCCGGGGATGATCATCTCCAGGCGAGGCTCGCCCTCGATGACCAGTCGATCACGGGGATTCTCCTGGCCGATGGCGGCCTGGAACTCGAGCGTGATGACGGGGGCGCCCGCGGCGTTGCGGCCGGTGGCGACCTGGCGGACACCGCTGATCTGCCCGGGCTTGATCTCGCCGAGGGCGCAGGAGAGGTTGCGGGTCGCGTGGACCGGCCCGAGGGTCTCATCCCACGTGGTCACGCCAAGGCCAAGGTAGTGGGAGATGAAGTGCATGCTCTCGCCCAGGCCGACGTGGCGCAGGACACCTTCTTTCACGCGTGCGGCGAAGTCGGCCTCGCTGAGGGTGGCGCCGATCTTCTGCTGGAACGGGATGCGGCGGGTGCTCGCATCCTGGTAGCGCTCGACGTGGACGCGGTCGACGCGGCGAGCGACGGCGGTGGCGACCACCGGCAGCGTGTCCATCAGGAATCCGGGGTTGACGCCCGTGCCGACGACGCGACCGCCATGCTTCTGGCACAGCGCTTCGAGTTCATTGGCGGCCGCCTCATGGCGGAGCCAGGGCCAGAGCAGTTCCTCGCAGGTGCTGACGACGGGCACGCCGCGTGAGAGAAGATCACGCAGGGTGGGCATGCAGCGGGCGAGGTCGGAGGCGGTGGCGACGACGGCGGCGGAGATGCTCGCGATCCCGCCCGCATCTGCCACGGCCTCGGCGATGGTCGTGCGGACGGCGGCATCGCCCGAGGCTGACCCTGGGACGATGTCGCGGAGACGCTGCCCGGCGAGTCGCGGGTCGAGATCGACGGCTCCGGCGACGCGGCCGAGACCGCGGGCGACGTAGTCGGTGAGGATCATTTTGCCCAGGGGGCCCAGGCCGACGAACAGCACGTTGAGGTGGCTCATCATCCTATCCTACCGGCTCATCCCCAACACTTTCCCAACTGAATGGCCGTTCCGGGCAACGGTCGCGTTGGTGGAACCGGGGAAAGCGCCGGCGGCGCGTGTCCGATCTAGACTGCTGACATGAGCACGCTTCACACGCCATCGCCGCGCGCCGGTTCCGGGCAACCACCCCTCGATCCCCACTCCGTCACGATCAGCGGTGTGGTTCTTGATCCCTGCTACGGCCCCGATGCCCCGACGCGCTCGCTGAAGGGCAATGCGCAGCCGCAGCAACTGCCGGACCCCGGTGTGTACCCGTACACGCGCGGCCTGTTCCCGCAGGGATACCGCACTCGGTTGTGGACGATGCGCCAGTTCGCGGGGTTCGGATCGGCCGATGACACGAATCAGCGCTTCAAATACCTGCTGGCGCAAGCAAAGACGAAGACCGCCGCGAACACCGGGCTCTCGACGGCCTTCGACCTCCCCACGCTCATGGGGCGCGATTCCGATGACCCGCTTTCGGCGGGCGAGGTCGGCAAGTGCGGCGTCGCGATCGCCTCGATCGAGGACATGCACCGCCTGTACTCTGAAATCCCGATCGGCACGGTGACGGTGTCGCAGACGATCAACGGGCCTGCGGCGGTCATCTGGGCTTTGTATCTCGCGCACGCGATGCAGCGCGGGATCAAGTGGGCCGAGCTCGGTGGGACGCTTCAGAACGACATCCTTAAGGAGTTCCACGCCCAGAATGAGTTCATCTACCCGCCGGACCCTTCGGTGAAGCTGGTGGTCGACACGATCGAGTTCCAGTCGAAGTTCATGCCCAAGTGGAACAGCGTGTCGATCAGCGGCTACCACATCCGCGAGGCGGGATCGACGGCGGTGCAGGAACTCGCCTTCACGCTGCGCGACGGGATGGAGTATGTCGAGGCGTGCCTGGAGCGGGGCATGAACATCGAGGAGTTCGCGCCGCGGCTCTCGTTCTTCTTCAACTCGCACAACGAGTTCTTTGAGGAGATCTGCAAGCTGCGGGCGGCTCGCCGGATCTGGGCGAACGTGATGCGGCACCGCTACGGGGCCAAGAACGAGCGCTCGTGGTTCATGAAGACGCACGTGCAGACCGCCGGCTGCTCGCTGACCGAGCAGCAGCCCTACAACAACATCGTCCGCGTGGCCTATCAGGCGATGGCGGCGGTGCTGGGCGGCTGCCAGTCGCTGCACACCGACAGCATGGACGAGACCCTCGGGCTACCGACCGAGCAGGCCGTGACGATCGCGCTGCGCACGCAGCAGATCCTGGCGCACGAAACGGGGGTCACCCGCGTGACCGACCCGCTCGGGGGCGCGTGGTTCATCGAGGCGCTGACCGACCGGATGGAAGATGGGGCCAAGGAGCTGCTCGCCGAGATCGACGCGATGGGCGAGTACGCATCGGGGATGAAGAAGCAGGACGCGTACGCCCCCAGGACCGGCTACGGCCGGTCGGTGGTGCAGGGGATCAACAAGGGGTACTTCCGCCGGGCGATCGCCGAGGCGTCGTACCGCTTCAGCGAGGAGATGGAGGCGGGCGACCGCATCATCGTCGGCGTGAACGAGTACGCCGACCCCAGCGAGAAGCGGGCTGTTGAGATCCTGGAGATCCCGCACAGCGTGGAGGTCGAGCAGTGCGAGCGGCTGTCGAGCTTCAAGAAGCGCCGCGATGCGGGGATGGCCGCCCGGGCGCTGGACAACATCCGCGCTGCCGCGCAGGGCAAGCCGGCGTCGTACATCAACGCCGAGATCGAGGCGGCGTGCGGCGGCGGCGCTTCCCACCGGCCGCTCCACGCCACCAACGTGATGCCGGCGCTGATCGATGCTTCGCTCGCCAACTGCACGCTCGGAGAGATGGTGCAGGCGCTGGCGGACATCTACGGGCGGTACTCGGGCGGGCCGGAGTGGTGAGCGCGGCGCGAAGCCCGGCCGTCGCCCGCGGCTGATCCGCGATAATCCCGAGCAGCATGCCCGCCGCCGCCACAACCCTGCCGCAACTCCGCGACCGGCTGGTCGCGATCGGCTATCACCTGCCCGTTCACGCAGCGCACCTCGCCGCCGAGCGCGGCACGCCGGGCGAGCGGCTTGAACGCGCGCTTGAGCACACCGCCGATGCGACCCCGCTCGCCACGACGCTGCGTTTGTTCACGATCGGCGTGCCTGTGAACGCCAGCGCGGCTCGCGAGGCGATCGGGAGCGATCTGACCGCTTCGCTCGTCGAGTGCAGGCTGCTCGCGGGCGCGGATGCCGATGGGCTGCGCTCGAACTTCGCGGTCGCGTTCTCGGGCGAAGCCGCGGTGGTGCAGGACTTCATCGCCAGCGAACCGGCGCAGGAGCAGGATGACTTCGTCACGCCGGTCGCGGGGGCGACACGAATTCTCTCGACGCTCACGGTCCCGGTGCCCGGCGGGCGGGCGCTCGAAATCGGCACGGGGCAGGGGCTGCCGATCGTCTTTGCATCGCAGTGGGCCAAGGCCGCGGTCGGGACGGACATCAGCGAGCGCTCGCTGCGGTGCGCTGCCTTCACGGCGGCACTGAACAATCGCGGGAATGTGGAGCTCCGCCGCGGCAGCCTGTTGGACCCGGTCAAGCCCGGGGAGATGTTCGACAGCGTGCTCTGCAACCCGCCGTTCGTGCTGAGCCCGACCGGAGCAACCGAAGCGCTGGTCGGTGCGAGCGCTGCGGGCAGCGGCGCGAGTTTCACCGAACGGGTGGTGCGCGGCGCGCCCGCGGTCATGGCGGACAAGGGATTCGCGGTGATACTGGGCAACTGGGGGCACGCGAGCGAGGACGACTGGTCTGAGCCGGTGCGGGCGTGGGTCGCCGGGTCGGGGTGCGATGCGATGGCGTTGCAGATCCGTCGCGACACACCGCATTCGTACGCGAGCAACTGGCGGCGTGAGATGCGGCTGTTGCAGCCGTTCCGCGAGCCGGCGCCGCTCGATGCGTGGCTTGATGTTTTCGCGGGGATGAACGCGAGCGTGCTGACCTTCGGCGCGATCGTGCTGCGGCGGCGGGCGGGGGCGGGCGCGGCTTCGCACTGGTTCCACGCCGAGCCGCGCTCGACCGCGGGCATGCAGCCCGGCGCTGGCGAGCAGATCCGCCGGTGGTTCGACGGGCGGACGAGGCTCGCCGAGGCGGGGTCGCCCGCGAAGCTGCTGGACTCTTCGCCGCGTTTCACGGACGCGGCCGAGCTATCCGGTCGGCCCGCGGTGCAGGGCAGCGGTTCGGCGGGGCTGACCGCTGGGACACTGATGCAGCGCCAGGGCTGGCCCGAGGCGATGCGTGTTGATCCGGTGCCGCTCGCGGTGCTGTGCGGCTGCGACGGGCGCAAGACGCTGCGCCAGGCGATCGCGACGGCGGCTGCGCCCCACAAAATGAACGCGCAGGGGCTGGAGCGGATGCTGACGCCGAGCATCGCGCGGTGGTTTGAGATGGGGTATCTGTCGTAGCTTGAGTTTTGAGATTACCCCCCCACCACCTCAAACTTCACATCCACGTTGTTGCGCGTCGCGTGGCTGTAGGGGCAGATCTTCTCGTGGGCCTCGTTCACGAGGCTGGCAAGTTCGGCCTGCGGGAGCGAGTTGTCCTCGACCTTCATCTGGACGGCGATACCGAAGCCGCCCTTGTCACGCGGGCCCACCGAGACGGTGCAGGTGACCTTGGCCTTGCTGGCGTCTTTCTTGTGCTGCTTGGCGATGAAGTCGAGGGCCCCGCCGAAGCAGGCGGCGTAGCCCGCGGCGAAGAGGTGCTCGGGGGTGGTGGTGCCCGGGGTGCCCGGGCCGCCCATGCCCTTGGCGACCGAGAGTTTGACATCGACCGAGCCGTCTTCGGCTCGCGAGTGGCCGTTGCGGCCGCCGATGCAGGTTGCGGAGACGGTGACGAGGGGCTTGATGCTGTCCATGGTGGAGCTCCTGTGTGTTGGGCATCCATGCTAACGCCGCGGCGGGCTTAGCGCGGCCTGAACGTTCCTGTGGCAGACTAGGGGTTGCATCGGCAGCGATCCGCTGCAGGCCCAAGGAGAACCCTATGTCGCCACACCCGATGACTCGCCGTGAAGTTCTGGGTTCGCTCGCCGCTGCTGGTGCGGGGGCGCTCGCGGCGAGCGCGGCGGCACAGCCCGGGGAGAGGATGGCCGGGGCGGGCGGCGCGGCCCGCAAGCGCACGCTGCGCTTTGCGCATCTCACCGACTCTCACATCCAGCCCGAGCGCGGGGCGGTCGACGGCGTGGGGGCGTGCCTCGACCACGCGATGGCTCTGAGCGACAAGCCGCAGCTGGTGGTCACGGGCGGCGACCTGATCATGGACGGCTTCGAAGCGACGCGGGAGCGCACGGCTCTGCAGTGGGACCTGTTCACGCGCATCTACAAGGACCGCTGCGGCGTGCCCGTCGAGCACACGCTCGGCAACCACGACATCTGGGGCTGGAACCAGCGCAAGAGCCGGACGACGAGCGAGGAGGCCCAGTGGGGCAAGCGCTGGGCGCTCGATGCGCTGGGCGCGGCATCGGCGTACCGCGTGGTCGAGCGCGGGGCCTGGCGGATCGTGATCCTGGACAGCGTGGCGCCACACCGCGGCGACGGCTACATCGCGCGTCTCGACGACGAGCAGGCGGCCTGGCTGGATGGCGCCCTCGCCTCCGCGGCGAGGGACAACAAGCACGTGGCGGTGGTGTCGCACATCCCGATCCTGAGTGTCAGCGTGTTCGATCTTGATGCCGAGGTGCGCGATGAGGACTGGGTGATGCGCGGCGGGGTGATGCACGTCGATGCCAAGCGGATCTTCACCATGTTCCGCAGGCACGGCTGCGTGAAGCTGGCAATCAGCGGGCACATCCACAAGCTCGACCGGTGCGAGTACGACGGTGTCACCTATATCTGCGACGGGGCGGTCAGCGGGGCCTGGTGGAAGGGCCCCGGCGAGCGCGTCGCCGAGGGATACGGCGTCTTCGACCTGTTCGATGACGGCGGCTTCGAGCACGCGTACATGACGTACGGCTGGTCGGCCCGGGAGGCGTGACCCGGTCGGGCGGATCGGGGCCGACGCTCACTTGATGCGACATGGTGCGGCGGGTCCATGTTGTGCGAGGCGGCTAGAACCTACGATACGCGCATGGATATCCGCAGATTCGCAGCAGGGCTGTTGGTCTTGGCCGCGTGCTTTGGTTCGCTCGCCGACGAGCAGGATGACCTTTCCGCTCCGCGCTTCGAGGGCCCATCGATCGAGGACTCGCCGGCCGCGGTGATCGAGCGGATGCGGAAGTACTACGCGGAGCGAGCGATCGCCGAAGAAATCACGCTGCGCGTGACCAGCGCCGGGCAGACCCAGGGCGATCGGATCGTGTTCCGCCATGTGCCCGGGGTCGGGATGCGGCTGGAGATGGGGGCGATCAACGCGGTGCTGGACGCCGCGGGGCTGAGCGCCGAGCACCGGGCGAACCGTGCGGTGTATTTCCGAGCGACGACGGTCGATGGCGATGCGCTCGCGACGCTGCGGCGATCCCTGCCGCCGATGCCGATCGTTCAGCCGACGCTCGCGCTCTCGAAGCATCCGGATGCGGACGGGATGAGCCCCTTTCTGGTCGGCGTGCGGTGGACGGATGCGAAGACCTATCTGGAGGCCAAGCCGCCATCCACCGTGCTCGTCGGCCAGAGCGGGCACGCCCGGGGGGTGATCGTGAGCGATGCCCAGAGCGGGGCCGTGATCAGCGTGACGACATGGCTTGACGATGGAGCGACGGTGATCGAGGCCCGAAGCGCCGGCCTCGATGCGCCGGTCAGCGAGGACCTCGCCTTCGACGCGGCCGGCCGCGAGCCGTCCGACCGCATCACCTCGCTCGCGCCGAGCAGCGCGGACGTGCGCATCGGTGACGCGTTACCCGTGATGAAGCTGACGCCGTGGCCGGAGTCGGGAGCGGGCGCGGACCTGCGTGGGCCGGGGGCGGCCCTTTTCTTCACGAACTACCTGAACTTCAAGGCGGCGCAGTCCGCATCGCTGGCGGCGGCGACGATCGCTCGGGGCGTGGAGGGGTTCCGGATGTTCCCGGTGCTCGTCTTCGAACCGATCCAGCCGGAGAAGCGGCTCATGCTCACGAGGATCGGGAGCATCTTCAACGCGACGGGTCTTTGGTACACGGCGGAGCCTGGGGCGACGATCGGTCGCTTCGTGATTCCGGAGGACCGGGCTGCGGGCGAGAATCTGCTTGTCGGGTGGGACGCGGCAGGCAAGGTAGCTCTGGTCGTTCCAGTCGATGCCGGGGCAACGCCGGAGTCGATCACCGAGCTCGTGACCGGCGCGCTGCGCGTGAGGTGAGCATCGGCACCTTCATCGAGTAGAATGCGGCTTCGCCCCCTGGAGCGAAGCATGCGGCCACTTGTCGGCGTCATCATGGGATCGGGTTCCGACTGGGAAACGCTGCGACATTGCGCTGAGATGCTGGAGGCTCTGGGTGTGCCTCACGAGGTAAAGGTTGTTTCGGCGCACCGCACTCCCGATCTGCTGATGGAGTACGCGGCCGGTGCCGAGGGGCGCGGGATCCGCGTGATCATCGCGGGCGCGGGCGGGGCGGCCCATCTGCCCGGGATGTGCGCGAGCAAGACGACCCTGCCGGTGCTGGGTGTGCCGGTGGAGAGCGCGGTGCTGCGGGGTGTGGACTCGTTGCTCTCGATCGTGCAGATGCCCGCCGGGGTGCCCGTGGGGACGCTGGCGATCGGCAAGGCAGGAGCGGTGAACGCCGCGCTGCTCGCGGCCTCGATCCTCGCGCCGGGCGAGCCGGCGATCGCGGCCGCGGTGAAGGAGCATCGCCGCAAGCAGACCTTGACGGTGCTGGAGAACCCCGACCCACGGGTCGGCAAGGCTGTCCCGGGGGTGCAGGCGTGAGCCGTGCTGCGGGGAAGCGTTCGGCGGCAACGCGGATCGGCGTGCTCGGCGGCGGGCAACTCGGGCGGATGCTCGCCCTCGCCGCGTACCCGCTGGGCATCCGCACGACGTTTCTCGATCCGGATGCATCGTGCCCGTCGAGTCAGATCGGCCCGCTCATCAAGGCCGCGTACGATGATGAGGCAGCGCTGCGCGAGCTTGCTCGCCGGACGGATGCGGTGACCACCGAGTTCGAGAATGTGCCTGCGCGGGCGGCGGAGTATCTGCAGTCGCACGCCCCGTTTTTCCCCGGCGCGGTGGCGCTGGCGGCGGCCCAGGAACGCCTATCGGAAAAGATGCTTTTCCGGTCGCTCGGGATCCCGACGGCCCAGTTCGCGGCCGTTGAGTCGCGCGCCGGGCTGGACCGGGCGCTTGAGATCTGCGGCACGCCCTGCGTGCTGAAGACTCGGCGGCTTGGGTACGACGGCAAGGGACAGTTCGTGATCCGCTCCTCCGATGAGGCCAGCGATGCGTGGGGAGTGCTCGGCAAGGCACCGCTGATTCTTGAATCCTTCGTGGCCTTCGAGCGCGAGCTGTCGATCATCGCGGTGCGCGGTCGCGATGGGGCGACTGTCTTCTATCCACTCGTCGAGAACCACCACGCCGACGGGATCCTCCGGCTGACGCTCGCGCCCGCGGCCCGCGTTTCGCCGGCGCTGCAGCAGCGGGCCGAGGATTACTGCCGAGCGGTGCTCGACCGGCTCGGCTACGTGGGCGTGCTGACGATCGAGTTCTTCCAGCGCGGCGAAGAACTGCTCGCCAACGAGATGGCCTGCCGCGTGCACAACAGCGGGCACTGGACGATCGAAGGGTCGGTGACGAGCCAGTTCGAGAACCACATGCGGGCCGTGGCGGGGCTGCCGCTCGGCGCGACGCGCGTGCGCTGCCCGTGCGCGATGGTGAACTTGATCGGCACGACGCCGCTCTCCGAAGATGTGCTCGCGATCCCTGGCGCGTGCCTGCACTTGTACGGCAAGGACCCGCGCCCGGGCCGCAAGCTCGGGCACATCACGATCATCGCGGAGGATGAGCCCGCGATGACGCGCAGCCTCAACCAGGTGTGGAATCTGATCGAGAGCGAGTGATCGCTGCGGCGCGGACGGGCTACGCGCGAGGCGTGATCCGGTGCGCACCGACCACCACCGCGGATCGCCCTTGCTCGTCGAACGCGGGCGCGCGGTGACTATTGCACGCGTTCGCGGGTTGCTCGATCTTTGTCGCTGCTTTGCGGCGCGGAGCGATGCGAAGATGTTGCGCGCTGTTGCGGATTCCGGCCGGACTGGCGCACTGATCATGCGGCGTCCGCGCCGCTCGCCTCACAGCACACTCCCCTTTGCACAGAAGGACCAGCCATGAACCCATACATCGCCCTGACCGCCGCCTGCGTCGTTTGCGCCTCCGCTTCGGCCGCGAATCCGCTGCTCATCCCGGGCTCGCTGACTCCCAGCGACCTGATCGCCACCGGCTTCGATGGCCCGAACACGCCGAACGCCGACACGTTCTACTACGACTACTACGTGATCAGCGTCGATGTCGCGGGCGACTACGAGTTCACCATCGAGGCTTCTTCCGCGAGCCTCGCCCCGTGGGTCGGCATCTACAGCAACAATTTCAACGTGAACCACTACTTCGATCCGGCGCCGATCGACCTCGGTGCGAACGGTGTGGGCGGAAGCGTGGCTTCAGTGACCATCCCGCTCGTCCCGGGCACCTACGAGGTCCTCGCTTCATCGGTCGACTGGATCGAGGAGGCCGATGCGCTGGATGAGGGCGACTATCTGGTGAGCATCGTCGGGCCCGCCGGCGCGAACATCGAACTCGTCCCGACGCCCGGTTCGGCGACGATGATCGCGATGATCACACCGTTCATGCTCAGGCGCAGGCGCAACTGATTCGGCGATCTTCCGGGCCATCCGACCTGCACAGTCGATGCGCAGTGCGCACCATCCACAGCAGCGCGCCTCCTCAGGCGGGAAAGACGGTGTCCGGGGGCGATCAGAGCATGTTTCATGCTCGAACGCTCCCAGCCGGTGCGCGGCGCCGCAGGCACAAAGTGGTCACATCGGCTGCTTGCTGCGCAGCCGGATGAGCGTGTGGAGTTCCTTGGAGAGTTCGAGGATCTTCGCGTCGATATCGGCATCTGGCCCGTGCTTCCTGCCGTGAGCCTCGATTTCCTGCACCTCCTGGTAGTTGTTGATGATGGCGCCAACGATGAGGTTGACCAGGAGGAAGGTTGCGAGCACGACCCAGGTGGTGTGGAAGAGCGTTACGGTGAGATAGTCGCCGCCCGCTTCGATGGCACGGTTGCGCAGGTCGGTCCAGCCTTCGAGCGTCAGCGATCCGAAGAGCGTGAAGAGCGATTCGTGGAGCGAACCGAACTCCGGCTGAAGCCCGCCGAAGAGTTTGTGACCCAGGACGGCAAAGACATAGAAGCACACGGCCATCAGCAGGCCGATGTAGGTCATGGATGTAATCGACTTCGTGAGCACGCTGACGATGAGCCGCAGTTCCGGGATCGAGCGCACAAGGCGCAGGATGCGGAGCACGCGCAGCACACGGAGGATCGTCGAGGCCCCGGCGACCTCGGGCACAAACGCGGCCGCGGTCACCACGATATCGAACCAGTTCCAGCCGTCGCGAACGTACTCGCGCGTGCTGATGCGGCCCAGGAATCGGACGATGATCTCCGCGACGAAGATCCACACGCAGGCCCACTGCAGCATCTGGGTCAGGGGGGTGACGCGGTATGTCTCGACCCCGATCAGGAGGGCGTTCATGATGATGACCGCGAGGGTGACGCTGTTGAACCAACGGGTCTGAACGATGTCGCGCGGGTGCATGATGGCTCCGGAAAGTCAGGCGGTCGTTGGGGGAATCAGGCTGTGAACCCCAAGGGTAATCAGAGCGTTGGCCGTAGCGCTCATCGGTAACAGCGCGGAGGCCCTGGACCCGGCGGTTCCACGGGCTGGAACTCCTGAGCCGCACGGCGGCTATAATCCCCCTCGCGACGGGCGACACCAGCCCGTCGCCCAGTTGGTGGCTATAGCTCAGTTGGCAGAGCACCGGGTTGTGATCTCGGTTGTCGCGGGTTCGAGTCCCGTTAGCCACCCTTTGGCCTCGTCATCGTTTCTGGCGGTGTGGGGCTGGCAATGAACACACGCCTCCGTCGATCGTCCGTTGTGTGCTGGCTGTTCATCGTTTCAGGGCTCACGTTCTGGCTCTGGATGATGTGTTGCCACGAGTTCGGTCACGTGCTGCACGCATGGCTCACGGGTGGGACGGTCACCAAGGTGGTCCTCCATCCGCTCGCGATCAGCCGAACTGATATCTCACCCAATCCATCACCAAGACTGGTCGTGTGGGGTGGACCTCTCTGGGGCGTGGTGGTCCCGCTCTTGATCTCGGTGATGTTCCGATGGCGACGATGGCGCGGCTCCAAATGGCTGGATGCGTTCGCGGGTTTCTGCCTGATCGCCAATGGGCTTTATCTCGCCTCGGGCATTCTTGACCCGGCGGGCGATACGGAAGAACTGCTACGACTGGGCACGCCTGCATGGGCGCTGCTTGCGGCTGGCGGTCCCATGGCTATCGGCGGTGTACTGCTTTGGCACCGCCTTGGCAAAGCATTCGGGACGAGAAATGTCGAGACAGCCGCCCTTCAATGGGCCGCCGTGGTCACCACATTGATCCTGGTCGGTTCGGCAATGATCATGTGGCTGGTCGGAGGTGTGTGACCTACGGCCGCCGTGCCAACGTGCCGCGACTGAGATGAGGGCTTTTGCAAGCCGAGTGGCATCCCATGCCCTTGGCCTTGTCTGTTGCCGGCAACCCTGACCCCGCTGGCAGGTACCGTCCCCGCGGCTCGGCTAGGCTTCCAACCCCGCCGCGCCGGGAACCCGGGGGTGTCTTGGGCGTCGGATCGCATCGACTCAGGAGATCCCCTTTGCTGGACCTTGCCCATTCCCTCGTTGCTCTGCTGGCCCAGACTGCCCCATCGGGCGCTGCGCCTGCTGCCGATTCGGCGGCCTCGCGCACCCTGCTGGACTACATCCATGATGGCGGGACGGTGTCCTACATTCTGGTGGTGGTTTCGGTGGTGGCGGTGGCTCTGCTGATCCGCAACCTGCTCGCGTTGCGGGCGTCGCTTCTGGCCCCGCCGTTTGTCTTTGATGAGTTGATGCGGTTTGCCCGGCAGCGTGATGTTCCGGGGGCGCTGGCGTTCTGCGAGGCCCGCGAGAACCAGAGCCTGCTCTCGACGGTCGTGGGTGGCGGGCTCGAACGCTCGGCGTCGTCCCCCCTGGGGCTGATGGAGCTGCGAGAGGGCATGGAGCAGGCCGGGCGTCACGAGGTTGATGGCCTTCACCGCATGAACGACGGGGTGGGCATCATCGCGGCCGTCGGGCCGATGCTCGGGCTGCTGGGGACGGTCATCGGCATGATCGGGGCCTTCAGCGCGATCAGCCAGTTGCAGGGCGCAGCGCGGTCGAGCGAGCTCGCTCGATTCATGTCGATGGCTCTGGTGTGCACCGCGGAGGGGCTGACCATCGCGATCCCGTGCACGATCGCCTTTGCGCTGTTCCGCCGCAAGATCGACCGGATCGCGGGGATCGCGGCGCAAGACGCCGAGGAGATCGCTCGTGCGTTCCTGATCGAGCGCCCGGCGGTGCCGGCCACGCCGGCGGCTGCGAGCTCTCCGCGCCCGCAGGTGGCGGCGCGATGAGGTTCGGCTCGGGCGAGAAGCGGGGCGATGCATCCTTCGATCTCACACCGATGATCGATGTGATCCTGCTGCTCATCGTTTTCTTCATGCTCTCATCGCAGTTCTCGCGCTCGGATCAGATGGCGGTGAACCTGCCGCCTGAAAGGGGCGAGCACACCGCGATCGAAGACAACCCGGCGGAAGTTGTTCTGACCATTGACGACCGCGGCGGGCTGTTCACGTCTCAGGGTGCGATCCAGTTGGGCGATCTCGGCAAAGCGCTCGGAGTGCGAGAATCGGGCCCACCGCCCGGGCTCAAGGTCTACATCCGAGCGGACCGTGGGGCCAAGGCGCGGCACCTCAACGCCCTGGCGCAGGAACTCTCGCGCCTGGGCGTCAAGAACTGGAACCTGGGCACCGAGCCCGGGGCCGCGATGGACGCGGGGGGCTCTCAATGAACTTCCACGAACCCGCGAGCCGTGGCCGCCTGGACCCGGCCGAGATCCGCCTGCCGCTGATCGCGCTGATCGACATCATCCTGTTCCTGCTGATGTACTTCATCCTCGCGGGGTCGCTGCAGGCCGAAGAAGCCCAGCTCGGCACCGCTCTGGCGGCGCAGAGCAGCACGGGGCGCGGCAGCGATATCCCGCCCGCGGTGATCGATGTCCGCCGCATCGCGGGCGGCCGCGGCGTTGAGTTCCGCCTTGGGGCTCGCACGTTCTCATCGCGTGGCGAGTTGACGAGCGCGCTCGGCGAGCTTCCGCCCAGCCAGACGATCATGCTGCGGGTGGACGATGAGGCATCGGTGAGCGCCGTCGCCGCTGCGGCTCAGGCGGCCAAGGATGCGGGGTTCGTCAACGTGCTCTACCTCGCTCCGACCGCGATGCGCGATGGCACGTCCGGCGGCCTGGTGAAGTAGTTCGCCGCGCGATCGAGGATCAATCTGCGATGCGCGTCCCGGTTCCCGGATCGGTGGTCACGGTGACGAGCGGCTCGACCATGGCGCGGTCCTTGCCAGCGCGCTTGGCCGCGTAGAGCAGCCCATCGGCCGCCTCGATCAGGTCGGATGCCGATCGGACGACGCCCGCGCCGCTGACCACCGCGGCCCCGATGCTGGTGGTGAGCGAGAGCGGCTTGCCGCGCCACTCGATGGTCGTGTCGCGCACGGCGCGGCGGAGACGCTCGGCGATGGTCACGGCGCCCTCGTGCCCGCACTGGGGTGCGATCACGGCGAACTCCTCGCCGCCGTAGCGGGCCACCAGGTCGATGCGGCGGGCGCCGTTGAAGAGCGCCTCGGCCGCCGCTCGCAGCATGAGGTCGCCAGCCTGGTGCCCGTGCTTGTCGTTGAACTGCTTGAAGTTGTCGAGGTCGCAGAGCAGGAGCGTGAGTGGCTTGCCCGAACGCTGGGAGCGCTCCAGCTCGTCGCCGAGGCGCTCGTCGAAGGCGAGCCTGTTCTTGACCCCGGTGAGCCCGTCGGTGGTGACGCGTCGCATCAGCTCATCCTGACGGCGCTTCATCATGCGGTTCTCGAACTGAGTCGCGAGCGAAAGTTCAGCGAGCGCGGCCCCGACGCGGCGTTCGACGCTCGCGGCGGCGGCCTCATCGTCGTGCGATCCGGCCCCAGCGCAGTGCTCGCGCCACGCGGATTCGGCGGTGCCCACCGCCCGTGCGATCTCGGCCTCTGTCGCGGCGAGCAGCGAGACGGCTTGCCTGGTGTCAAAGGTCTCGGACAGGCCCGTGAGGCTGGCGGCGAGCCTGTCGGCGGCCCGGAGGATCCCCACGAGCGCGATGTTCTCGCTAGTCGCCTCGCTGCGGGCATCGGAAGTTCTGTTCTCGACATCGGCGTCGAGCCCCTGCACGGCCGACCAGATCCGCTTGGGCACGCGCCACCAACGCAGCAGGTCCGCGCTCGCGGCAAACGCGCTTCCGCCGAAGATGCTGCGCTCCGCCTCGAGCGACGCGACCGCGCCCCGCGCATCAGCCTGGGCGAGCTTCAACGCCGCCCGCGGGTCGACGTTCCACAGGGCTACACGCGCGACCTCGGCGAGCACGCCCGCCTGGAACGCGTCCTCGCTCCGTCTTGGCGACGCGGCCTCGGCGAGGGCGCGCGCGGCGATCCCGCGTGCCGCGGCCCGCGACCACACGCCGCCGAGCGCTTCGCCCGCGCCGGCCAGACGCTTCTCCTGCGCGGCGACGAGCATCAGCGAGAACACGACCACGCGCGTGGCCCGCAGGCCGACACGCTGCACGGCATCGCGCACCGTGGTGACGACCGAGCCCCGGCCCATCAGCCGGGCGTTGGCGAATTTCAGCACCCACGCGGCACATGCCGGGTCGATGGCCGCCAAGCGCGAGAAATCGGCTGCCCCCGCGTCGTCCGTGGTGTCGGAGTCCAGCAGCCTCAGCGACAGCCACGCCGGGCTCGCGAGCCCGGTGACCGTCCGCAGATTCTCGAGCATCAACGCGTCCACGCTGCTCCCAAGCTCCTCAGGCGGCTTTCCGTTCTCCGGCGACCTGCGGCGTGACGCGCCGCTCCATGAACCTTGCCAGCGCCACCGTCGCCCGCTGCGGGGCGATCAGCCCCGCAAGCATGACAACTTCCAGCACCCGCTGCCACGAGCGAATCTGCTGGATCTCGAGGAGCGTCCGGACGTTCGACTCGGTCAGGTAGCCGAGTTCGATCCCCGTCTCGCCGAAGCGCAGGCCGATGACACGCTGGCGCTCCAGCACCTCATCGATCTGCCTGCCGACGATCAGCCCGTGCTCCACAGCGATGATCCCGATGGGGTCCTGCTGGCGGGCCGCCCACGCGGCGATCCGCTCACCCTCCGATGGGGTCAGCAGTGACTGATCCAATAGATCCTGCAAAAAGAGATTGCTCATGGCGAGTGCCCTCCGCATTCTTTTCTCGGGCGGGTGGCGATGCAGGATCAGCAGCCCCCGCCGGTGGGGGTCGGGGAGGGCCGCCTGTGCCGCGGGGATGCCCCTGGGCCCCACCAACCACCCCTCGCAGATGGGGTGGAGTTCCGAGAACCTCGGTTTGACGGGTCCGGTTGGGGACGCCTGCGATGCGGTCGCGGCCCTTTGGCCGGCTGTGGATAGGCTGCGCACAGTGCCCGACCACCGAACCGATCCCTTGCGGCGTGTCCACACCGCCATTGAACGCCGCCGCGAACTCGCGGAGCGCTTTGATGCGCTGCGCTTGTTCCACGGCAACGCGGATGGGATCGACGGTCTGTTCATCGAGCGCTTCGGCGCTGGCGCAACGCTGATCGTTCACGAGGGCACCGCGGCGATGGGCCTGAATATTGACGAGCTCGGGCGAACGGTGTTGGAGGCCGCGTCGGCGCTCGGTGTGACCAGCGTGTATCACAAGCCGTTTGTGCGCGATCGGCCAGCGCTCGGCGGGCTGGGCGATGCGGTCCTCACGTCCGCCACTCCGCTCATGGGCCCGGCGCTCGGTGAGTTTGCGCTGATGCGCGAGGGGGAGGCCAGGTACGAGGTGCGCCTGTACGACGGCTTCTCGACGGGGCTCTTTCTCGATCAGCGCGAGAGCAGACTGCGCCTGCCGCGGATGCTGAAGATGCACCGCGGCGGCTCGCCCGGCCGCGTCCTGAACACCTTTTCGTACACCTGTTCGTTCTCGGTGGCGTTCGCGCTGGCGGGGCATCACACCGCGAGCGTGGATGTGTCGACGCGCTACCTCGAATGGGGCAAGCGGAACTTCGCTCACAGCGGCGTCGATCTTGCCGGTCATGGGTTCTTCCGCCGCGGGACGCTCGAGTTTCTGGAGCAGGCGGCACGCAAGGGGTCGCGCTGGGATCTGGTGATCCTCGATCCGCCGACGTTCAGCGCTGGATCGAAAGCGGCTGGCGCATCGGCTTGGAGCGCTGAACGAGACTACGCACTGCTGGTCTCACTTGCCGCGGCGGTTCTCGCGCCCGGTGGCTTGATCTATGCCTCGACGAACTGCCGAGCATTGTGCCGCGGCGGGGCACTTCTCCGGGAGGTGGAGCGGGGCCTTGGCCGACCGGCCCGTTTGCTCGATGCTCCGCCATCCCCGGAAGATTTCCCGGGCGAAGATGACCGCGCGCACTGGATCCTGGTGGGCTGAGCGGGGGTCAGACCTTGCCCACGACGTACGCGACCCACGCATCACGTTCTTCATCTTCGAGGTCGTGCCCCGGCGCCACCGGGCGAACGATGAGTTCACCATCGCCGGTCACAGCGCCGCCGTATCCCGTGTGGACCTCGGTGGTTGAAAAGCCCGCCTCGAGCATGGCGTCGCGAACCTCGGGCACGCTCCAGAGGCGCCAGTCATATTCGAACGCGTTGTTCAGCTTCGTCCTGTCCGGCAGGCGGAAGTGGATCGCGTTTCGGACGCGACCGGTGAAGGGGTCGGCCTCGCGCTGCTCCCAGGTGTAGCGGGCCTTGCCGATGGGTGTCTGGATGTCCTGATCGCTCGCGCCGGGGACGAACGCGGTCGCGCCGCCGTAGAGGTCGACAGCGATGACGCCATCGGCGTCGATGGACTCGCGGGCCTTGCGCAGGTACGTGACCAGGTCACGCCTGTCGTGGAGCTCGCATAGAGCGAAGTTGAACGCGCAGATCACCGTCGCGCGAGCCTGGACATCCATCACGCTCTGGGCCACGAGTTCGATGCGATCACCCGCGCCGTTGGGGATGGAGCCCGCCCGCAGCCGAGCATGGTTGAGCGGCTCGGGGTCCGAGTCCACTCCGACCGCTCGGTAGCC
>JBIPMO010000200.1:0-5921 GCA_044369085.1 Phycisphaerales bacterium | reverse complement strand
GGGGAAATCCAGGCGTGCCCACGGATCGCTATCGACGTTCTGGCCCGCGACGGAGATCACTTTGACCTTGGGGGCGGCGGGCGGCGGGAAGATGGCGGGCGGATTGCCCGGGAGGCCCGCGGAGTAGGCGGGTATGCCGACATCGGATAACGAGATGGTGTTGGCTTCGATGCGGATGCGGCCGACACTTGAAGCACCTGCAAAGCCTCCCGCTGTGCCTGGTAGTGCTCGCAATGAGCCGCCGCCTTGCACCGTATCGGCGATGATTCGAACGGCACCGCCGGTGCCAGCGGCGCTCTCAGATCCGCCCGATCCACCGTTGGCTCGGATCGATCCCGAGAGAGTGAACACCCCATCGACGGCAACCAGAAATGCACCTCCACCGCTTCCACCGCCACCGGTTACTGATGACGAACACCCACCAGGAGGGGATCGATCAATCGACGAACCGCCCGAGCCGCCAACCAGCGGAAGTATCAGGCTGTTTCCGTATGGTGATGCAGGAGCGGCCGAGGTGCCGATGCCGCCGAAGGATCCCAACGCGCTGTAGCTTGCTCCTGGCGCACCTGTGCAAGCGGGGGCGACCATTCTTGACCCGCCAGGTCCGAAGCCAGCGGTCCCTCGTAGCGCGGGCGAGACCCACCCTCGCCCACCGCGGAAGCCTCCGGGCCCTGGTTCAGCGAATGACTGGCCGCCAATTGCGTGCCCGGCCTTGCCATCGACGTTCACGGTGCCCGCGATCGTGGCGTTGCCATCGACGAGCCAGATGACCGGGGCTCGGCTGGGGTGGTTCTTGAACGTGACGGTGACGTTGGCGGGGATGTTGATGGATGAGTACTTGAAGACGATGGCCCACTGTTCGGGGTCATAGACACCGCGGCCCGGGGTGGGGGCGGGCTTGGTCCACTGGCCCGAGGGGGCGAGGGCGAGGTCGATTTCGATGTTGGAAGTGGGGTTGAAGGCTCCATCGGACCCATCGGAACCGACATCGATCTGGGCCTGAGTCGTCCATTGGACCAGGACGGTGAGCGCAATAGCGACCGTCCGGCGGGCGTGAAGCTTCATGATGTGAGTTACCCCATCGAGGCGTATCGGCCATCGGCGCGCAGAGCACCGAATGGGACGAGTATGCATCATGAAGCGTGTGCGGGCAAGAGAATGCCGCGAACTTTGGATGGGCCGCGCGGGTGGAGCGATGCCCGGCCTTCGCTCGCGAGTGACGAACGGGTTCCGGCAATGGCTGGCGCGGTGTCGTGTGGTTCGGGCGCGGCATCGCTTACCGAGATTCACATCTTGCGTTGTCGAACGGGGTCGGTGCGGGGATCGACGATGCTGGCCTATCGTTGTTGGGGCCGTCAGTGTTGTGGATGGTCGGTATGTCGTTCGTCGACACGGTGTTTGATCCTGGAGATTTGTCATGTCGTGCATGAGTTGGCTGAGCGGCGCGGGTGTTGCTGTGGTCCTGATGTGCCTGAGTTCGCCGGCTCTGGGTGGCGACCTGACGCCGCCCGTTGGGGCGGTGTCGCCGACGATGAAGCCGCTGTCGCAGGTTGAGCCGCGGATCCCGGTCGGGGCGAGCACCACGCCCGGGAACGCCACGAACACGTTCCGGATCACGCAGCCGGGGTCGTACTACCTCGTGGCCAACGTGACGGGGGAGTCGGGCAAGAACGGGATCTCGATCGAATCGTCGAACGTGACGCTCGATCTGGCGGGATTCTCGGTGATCGGGGTGGCGGGGTCGACCAACGGCATTCGTGTCGGGACCGGTGATGGCGACAACGTGGTGATCATCAACGGTTCGGTCTCGAACTGGGGCGGGGTGGGGATTGAGCTGTTCAGTGGCAACGGCACCGGCGGGCGGATCGAAGGGGTGAACGTGTCGGCGTGCGTGAGCTACGGGATGCGCTCGTGCACCGGGGGCATCGTCCGCGGGTGCACCGCTTCGGACAACGGCGGCATCGGGATCGTTGGCGTGAACAACAGCATGGTCGAGCACTGCACCTCCCACAGCAATGGTGGTGATGGGATCGGGTGCGGCATTGGGTCGCACGTGGTGTCGTGCATGTCGTTCGGGAACGGCGGCGAAGGGATCAATGTCACGAGCGATGGGTCGGTGCTTGATTGCACGGTGCGCGGCAGCGGGTCCGCGGGGATCATCGTCGGGCCGAACAGCACGGTCTCGCGCTGCACGAGCGTGAACAACATCGGCGACGGCATCCAGGCCGGCACCCGGTCGCGAGTCGACGCGTGCAACAGTTCTGACAACAGCGCGGACGGGATCCAGATCACCTCGAACACCAGCGTCACCAACTGCACGGCGGCGACGAACACGGGCGCCGGGGTCCGCGTCACGGGCGGTGAGAACCGCATCGACATGAATCATGTGGCCGACAACGACAAGGGGATCGACTGCGATGCGGGCGGCAACGTGATCACGCGCAACACGGCTCGCGGGAACACGACCGCCGCGTTCGAGTTCGCCGCTGGCAACATCAACGCGCAGGTGCTGATCTTTACGATGCAGTTCAACGATGCCAGCCCGTGGGTGAACATCTCCTACTGAGGTCGGGGCGGGCCTGGTGGCGTGGGCCTTCGGCCGGGGCCAGCGGGCGGGGGGCCGGCGGGCGGGAGCGGCGCCGCTACAATCTGGCTGTTCGCTCGGGGCGTCCCCCTCGCGCTTTGCGAGACAGGGACTGAGAGGCACCCGTTGAACCTGATCCGGTTTGTACCGGCGTAGGGAAGCGACTCGCGATTGCTGGTTGGGGCCGGGCCCCACGGTGCCGCGGGTCTTCCTCGTCGGGAAGGACCCGCGGAGGCTCGCATGATCCAGCGTCACATCGTTTCGACCGATCACCCGCTCGATGGGCGTGTTCACTCGACGGCGCTCGCGCCGGAGGGTGGACAAGAGGCACCCCGGGCTGGCGCCAGGGGCTCGTTCGTGGCGACCCCGATGGTCGATGCGAAGTTCGGTGTGCCCGTGCATGGGGCGGCGAATCCATCGACGCTGGGGGATGGGACCTCGCCCGGGTCGCTGGCTCTGCGCGCGGACATCGGCGGGCCGCTGATGTTCTCATCCTCCGATACCCCGGGGATGCCCAAGCCGAGCGACAAGACGGCGTGGGACTTCCTGCCCGATGGGTGGAGCGTGGTGGTGCTGGAAGGGAAGGCATCGAGCGGAGGGAAGGCATCGAGCCATCGAGCCATCGAGCCATCCAGTGGGAGGCAGCAAGATGGTGGGGCTTGGGTTGATGCTTGTGATTGGGTGGGGGATGTTGTCAGCGCGAACCCGCATGTGCCTTCGGTTCGGCGCGGGGATGCTTCGGCGGCGTGCTCGGCGTGTGTGAACGGGGCGTTTGATGTTGCGGAGTTTTCGGATGCGCGGGGGGTTCGGCGCCGGGTGCTTCATCCCAAGGGGTTCAGGCCGATCACGCAGCTTGAGTTTGCTCGGCTCGGCGTGGTCACGCCGCAGATGAGCGCGGTGGCGGTGCGCGAGCCGCACCTGACGGCGGTGCAGGTGCGAGATGAGGTGGCGGCGGGGCGGCTGATCGTGCCCGCGAACGTGAATCACCTGGGGCATCGGCTCGAGCCGATGGCGATCGGGCGGGCGAGCAAGACCAAGATCAACGCGAACATGGGGGCCTCGCCCGTGTCGTCGGGGACGGATGAAGAAGTCGAGAAGCTGAAGTGGGCCGAGAAGTGGGGGGCGGACACGGTGATGGATCTGTCGACGGGCGGCGATCTTGATGCCTGCCGCGATGCGATCATCCGCAACTCGACGGTGCCGATCGGGACGGTGCCGATCTACTCGATGATCATCGGGCGGAAGATCGAGGACCTGTCGCTCGACCTGATCCTCGAAACGCTCGAGCATCAGGCGCGGCAGGGGGTGGACTATTTCACGATCCACGCGGGCGTGCGCCGCGGGCATCTGAAGTACATCAAGAACCGGCTGATCGGGATCGTGTCGCGGGGCGGGTCGCTGCTCGCCAAGTGGTGCCTTGTGCACAACGATGAGAACCCGATGTACACGCACTTCGAGGCGATCTGCGATGTGATGCGGCGGCATGATGTGTCGTTCTCGCTCGGCGATGGTTTGCGGCCCGGCGGGCTCGCGGATGCGACGGACACGGCGCAGCTATTGGAGCTTGAGACGCTGGGCGAGCTGACGGAGCGTGCCTGGCGCAAGGGCTGCCAGGTGATGGTGGAGGGGCCCGGGCATGTGCCGTTCGATCAGATCGAGTTCAACATGAAGCTTCAGCGGCGGCTGTGCCACGGCGCGCCGTTCTATGTGCTGGGCCCGCTGGTGACGGACATGTTCCCGGGGTACGACCACATCACGAGCTGCATCGGAGCGACGGCGGCGGGGTTCCACGGGGCGGCGATGCTGTGCTACGTGACGCCCAAGGAGCACCTGGGGCTGCCGAAGAAGGAGGATGTGAAGCAGGGGTGCATCGCGTACAAGATCGCAGCGCATGCGGCGGATGTGGCTCTGGGGATCCCGGGGTCGCGCGATCGGGATGATGCGCTGACCAAGGCGCGGGCAGCGCTCAACTGGGAGAAGCACTTTGAGTTGAGCTTTGATCCGGATGTGGCCCGGGCGTATCACGATGAGGACCTGGATGTGGATACGGACTTCTGCGCGATGTGCGGGCACGATTGGTGCAGCGTGCGCATCAGCAAGGAGATCCAGGAGTTTGCGAGCGGCAAGGCCGATGGCTTCGAGCGCATGGGCGGCAAGGATGGGACCGTGCCCGGGGCGCCAAAGAAGTCGGCCGCTCTGACGGCGGAGCAGCAGCGGATCTTGGAATCACGCGGCGTGCTGTCGCCCGCGGAGATTCATGCGCTGGCGAGCAAGACCAAGAAGGCGGTGGGGGCGGAGGCTGGGAAGGCCTCGTGCCATTCGGATTATGTGGATCCGGAGGCGGCGATCCGCGTGCAGGCGGAGAAGGGGGCCGCGGTGCTGGTGCAGGTGGATGTGAGGCCGGCGCTTGGGATTGCGAAGGAGGATCGGGTGATTTGAGGGGGGTCTACCGCGGTTGGAAAGGCTAGCCGTGGCTGGCGACGAAACGAGGAGCACCGATTCTCAGAGCGGAATCGGTGGCACGAAAGTTGACCGGAGCGGGCGATCGCGATGCGGGGATCGGTGCCACGCGCCGGAGGTGCCGTGGACGAACGATAGATTGGGTGGTAGGTTTGATCTGTGCCCGGGAGCATTCATTCCATCTCGTTCGACCATCTTGCTCAGAGGCTGCGCGATGTGCGGCACGGCAATGTGCCGCTGACGCTGATTCTTGGGTCGGGTTTCAGCGTGCCGCTGATCCCGACGGTGAACGAGATGGTCCGCCGCGATATCGCGATGTGGCTCTACGTGGCCGAGAACGGTGGCCTCGACAATCTCTACGAAAGAAAGGAAAAGCACCCGGACTACAAGAGCCATCTGGCGGGGATCGACGCGCGGGGCAGAGAGTTCTGGGAGCGTGTCGCAAGTGCGGCGAAGCCGAAGATCACCATCGAACTCGATGCGGATGGTCTCCCTCGTGCGGGGGTAGACGCGGCGAACGCGTACGCCGCCGCGATGTCGGACCACTGCGGCGGGCTGTATCAGCCCGCGCAACGTCGTGCGTACCTGCGTGCGGCGATCAACCGGGCTGGAAAGCGGATCAACGGGGCTCACTTGTTCCTCGCGGCGCTGCTGTCAGACTGCGCCCGCTCGGGCGGGCATGTGTGCAGGACGATCTTCACAACGAACTTTGACCCGCTCCTGCAGCGGGCGCTCTCGGTTGCGGGACTTTCGTACATGGTCTCGGACAGGCCCGATGTGCTGGAGTCACCAGACGATGAACACGGCGTCGATGTGCACCTGGTCTACATCCACGGCACCGCGGCCCGCTACCGGCTGCTGAACTCCGATGAGGAAC
>JBIPMO010000199.1:0-5939 GCA_044369085.1 Phycisphaerales bacterium | reverse complement strand
CGGGCCCCCGTCAAGCGCTGGTGCACGGGCCCTACCAAAGCATCGACCACTTCTTCGTCGTTGTTCACTGCGGCACCCTTCAGGATGATAGACCTGGCCACGATCGCGCGGCTCTGGACCTGCGCGCTGTCCATGATCACCGACCCGACCACCGTAGCGTCCGACGCGATGCGAGCGCTCGGGCTGATGATCGAAGCGCCCGGGCTGACCCCCGCGGCCGCAAAGGAGGCAGCCAGGAACTGGTCGAGCGTGCGAAGGGGCATGGCGCCCGGCGGCTGAAGCGTGTGGATGTGCACCCGGCCCCGGGTGCCGACGAGCTTGCTAAAGAGTTGCTCCTTGAGGTCGAGGTAGCCAATCCTTGGTACCAAGTCCAAAGCAGAGCGCCGCATCGTGTAGACCCCGGCGGGGCAGAGATCGGGAGTGCACGCGACGGTGACCAGAGCGTCGCGTCGCGCGTGGTCAGCGAGCAGCGGGCCGAGGGAGGCGCCCAGCCACCTCGAGCCCTCGATGACGAGAATGGTCGCGTCCGATGCAAACGGCGCGCACAAGTCGAGAAGAAGCCCCGCTGATCCACGCCACTGGCTCGGCTCGCGGGTGATTCTGACCTCAAGGCCCGCGGGGATGACCGGCTTCGACGGTTCAGGAACCGGCGGCCCCCAGACGACGCTCACGGGAAGAAGCGGGTGCGCGTCGCGATTCTCAGCGATGCGAGCAAGGATGCACTCAAGAACCGTGCCACGCTGGGTTAGCATCAGGTCGAGCACGGACACCGGGCTCATCGCCTGTAACGGCGAGGCCCGTAGCCCCCCCGCGAAGATGACGCAGGCGTCGATCCGTTGCTGTTCGCCGGGATGGGTCACGGGGCTCCGCGCTCGGCCGGGACCAGACCCAGACCCGACAGCAGCCGGTCCACCTCGCCGGCCTGCGCCGTCCACGTGGTCCCCCGCACGCGGTCGCGCCCGGGAGTCGCATCGTGACGATCGGCCAGCGCGGCCCGAATCTGCCGGACAAACGATTCGGTGTCGCCGGCAACGCGCACTAGGCCCTCGTACCACGCAAGTTCGTGGAACGGCGATGACACGATCGGGCGGCCAGTAGCGAGGTACTCTTTGAGTTTGACAGGGTTGCACGCCTGGATCCAAGGGCTGTTGTTCCAGGGCATGATGAGGACGTCGCTCGAGGACATGTAACTGGCAACGTCCTCATATGGGCGCCTGCCCAGCAGGTGCACGTTGGGCAGCGTGCACCAGTTCTGCGGCAGCGAGCAAGCGCCAACCATCACGAACGAAACATCCGGCAGGGCCCGCGCGACCCTGATGAACAACTCGGGATCGAAGGTGTGGGCATCGATACCCCCGACAAAGCCGGCGCGTGGACGCGGGATTTCCGCGATGTCCCGCGGCTCCGCTGAGCCGTCGGACGATGCGCGTTCGAATACGTCATAGTCAACACCATGATCCACGAACGCTACACTGCGGCAGGAGGACCTCTCCTGCTCGAGAAGCAGGTGCGAGCAGTACAGAGTGAGATCGGCTCGCTGTTTCAGATCGCGGTCGAATCCGGCAATCTGCTGCGAATCAACACCTCGGAACTCCTCGAAGCGGTCCGTGCGCTGGTAGACCAGCCCGACCGGCCCAATCGATTCAACGGCCAGAGCGGCGGGAGGGCACGCGACCCAGACCAGCGGCCTTCTGATGCCCATGCGCCGGGCCGCACGGGAGACTTGGAGCGGCAGAAGCGTGCGCGAGATTGCCGCGGCGCTCTTCCCGGGGATCGTCAGAGGGCTGTAAACCACGAAGTTCTTGCGAACGGTCACGGCGCCGCGACGCAGGCTTGCGAGCTTGCGCCGGATTCGCTTGATGAACATCGACCCCTCGAGCACGGCGGGGAATCGCATCCCGATCGAGTTGATGTAGAGCACGGGCATGCGTGCGCTGAACTCACGCATCATCTGGAGATCGTAATGGCCGCGGTTGTGGTACCACCAATCAACGCCGCCGAAACAGATGACACCGTCGTACGCTCGTGTGAGCGCGCGGGGTGCCACGACCGAGCTTGGCGCGTTGCCGGACGTTGTCACGCCTTGATGAGCCGGTCGCCCAGCTCCTCCGCGAACTTCTTCATGGCGTTGCGGGCATCGACGATCAGCCTCGCGTGCCGGGCGATCATCCCGTAGTCGAACGCGGAGTGGTTCGTCGAGATGAGTACGGCGTCGTAGCGGGCGACACTTTCCGCGTTGATCGCCACACTGTGCATGCCGAGGTCATGCTTCCGGACGGGCACCGTGCGCGGCACGTGGGGGTCGCTGTAATCGACCTCGGCGCCCATCTTTCGCAAAAGGTCGATGAGCTCGAACGACGGCGACTCGCGCGTGTCGTCAATGTCCGGCTTGTACGCGAGTCCAAGCACGAGAACCCGCGACCCCTTGACGGCTCGTCCGCGGTCGTTCATGGCCGCCGCGAGCCGGTCGATGACGTAGTGAGGCATGCGGGTGTTGATCTCGCCGGCGAGTTCGATGAACCGCGTAGGGTGCCCGACCTCCTTGGCCTTCCACGTCAGGTAGAAGGGGTCGATCGGGATGCAGTGCCCGCCGAGCCCCGGACCGGGGTAGAACGGCATGAAGCCGAAGGGCTTGGTCGAAGACGCTTCGATCACCTCCCACACGTCGATTCCCATGGCGTCCAGGACCATCTTCATCTCGTTCACGAGCGCGATGTTCACGCAGCGGAAGATGTTCTCGAGGAGCTTGGCGGCCTCGGCGATCTCCGCCGAGCGCACGGGCACGACGTTCTCGACGCCGTAGGAGTAGAGGCGGCACGCGAGGGCCGTCGAAGGCTCGTCGAGCCCGCCGACGAGCTTGGGGATGGTGCGGGTGGTGTGGCTCTTGCGGCCCGGGTCCTCGCGCTCGGGCGAGAAGGCGAGAAAGTAGTCGCGGCCCAGCTCGAGTCGCTCGGCGGCGGTTCCGGTCGCACCGGCGCGGATCGCATCGTCAAACTCACCCCGGGTGGTGCCGGGGTAGGTGGTCGACTCGAGAATGATGAGCTGCCCGGCACGGAGGGTGCGGCCGATGTCGCGCCCGCAGCTTTCGACGTAGGAAAGGTCCGGCTCGTGATGGGTGCCGAGCGGCGTGGGGAGGCAGACGATGAGCACATCGGCCTCCCCGAGCCTGGAGAAATCGGTGGTGCCGGCAAAGCGTTTGCTCGCGCCGAGGTCGCGGGCCATGTCATCGCCGAAATGCTTGAGATAGTTGCGGCCTTCCTTGATCGCGGCGATCTTCGAGGCGTCGATGTCGAAGCCCAGGATGGGCAGCCCGCCCTGGTGCAGCGCGTGGGCGAGCGGGAGGCCGACGTACCCAAGGCCGATCACCCCCACGAGCGCGGAGGCGTTGTCGAGTTTGGTCTTGAGTGATGCGTGCGCGGGAGAAGGGTCGCGGTGTGCGGTCATGGTCGTGTTCCGTGTGCGGCGCGGGTGGCCAGAAGGGGGTGTATCGAGTGTCGGACCTTCATGCGTGGCTCTTGAAACGGGTGGGCGGGATCAGGCCGGGCCTTCGTTGATGAACCCGGCGATCGCGGCGATGAGGCGGTCGGAGGCAAACTGGCTGATGCGGCCCGCCGCGGAGAGCTGGTCGAGCGCGTCGAGCTTGGCGGGGAGTTCGGCCTCGTCGAAGGCCACCGCGACGCGCCCGAGCTCGAGGAACCGGCGCGCGGTGGCGACCTGATGGTCGTTGCGCGTCTCGCGCAGGTCGCCCCGGCGGGGCATCACAAGGATGGGCTTGCCGGCCTCGAGCGCGGTGAGGATCGAACCCATCCCCGCGTGCGCGACGAGCACGCGCGACTCGTGGACCTTCTTGCGGAAGTCCTCGGGCTCGATGAACTTGGTCCAGCGGATGTGCGCGGGGGTGTACGCGGCGTCGTTGATCTGCGCGAAGACGTCGACGCGGCCCCGGGCGGCGGCCCACTCGTCCACGGCGCGGACCATCCGGTCAAAGGGCATCTGCGCGCCGACGGTCACGAAGATCACAGCACCGCTCCTTCAAAGCGCGGCCCCTCGGGGCGGGCAAGGTGCGACCACTGGGTCAGCCACAGGCCCGCGTGCTTGCCCACGATGCGCCCGGTCATCGAGATCTCCTCGACGTTGGCGATGCTGTCGAGCCACACGCACCGCGCGCCCATCAGCTTGCCCAGGCGGATCGCAAAGTACCCCGGCGCGGCTCCGGTCGAGATGATGACGTGCGGGCGCTCGCGAAGGAGAATCCACGCGAGGCGGATCGCCATCTTTACGAGGCCAATCTTGTCCCAGCGGGTGGCATCGTTGACGACGCGGAAGCGTGCGTCGCCGATGTCCGCGCGGTAGCTGTCGCGCACGGTCACGTACGTCACGCGGTGGCCCTCGAAGGCGGGGCGGAGCCGGAGGAGCTGCACCCAGTGTCCGCCGCCGGAGGCGATGGCGAGGACACGCTTTGGATGGGGCGCCACTTTTGATGGAGGGTTCGCTGAGATGGTCATGCGGTGGACTGCCGACTGCCCTCGAGCAGGCTCATGGTCATGAAGGTGAGCCCCTCACGCCGCGCGACGTGCGCGATCGTCTCGACTGCTGCGACGACGAACGCCGCTCGCCTCTCGGCGTCGACGGCGCGGTCGAAGTCGTGCAGAAGGACGACGCCGCCGCCTTCGCGCGCAATGCGGTCGGCGACACGGCGAGGGGCGGGGAGCGTAGGCCAGGTATCGCCGGCGTCGATAGTCCAGAAGTCGGGGCGCACGCCGCGCCCGCGAAGGGCCGCCCACGCGCCGATGCTCATCTTGCCGTAGGGGGGTCGGAAGCGGCCGCTCGGCGCGACCCAGCGCGCAAGCGCTTCGTAGCCCTCGCGCACGTCGCGTGCGGCGGTCCATGGGGGGCACTTCCACGCGTGGTGGTGGTGCATCGTGTGCGTGCCGAGCTCGTGGCCAGCGATCGCGAGCATATCCACGGCTTCGGGGGCAGCTTGTGCGCGGAAGCCCAGCATGTAAAAAGTCGCCTTCGCTTCGGCGCTCCTCAGCGCGTCGACCACGCGCGGTGTGAGCAAGGGGCCCGGGCCGTCGTCGAATGTCAGGCACACCGCGCGGCGGGCGCGGCAGCGCTCGCGGAGCGCCCGCACCGCGCCGGGTCGCGCCGCCTGGGGCGCGAGGAAACACGCGCCCAGCGCTCCTGCGCCGCAAAGGCTCGCAGCGATGACAGCCGCCGTGCTCACGTGATCGAAGCTCCGAAGCCTTCGTAGGTGACCCACGACTTGACTAGCCCGGCGAGGCGCTCGGGCCAGAGGGTCGCGCCGGGGAAGAGGGCCCGCATCTCGCGCCCGGTGAGCAGCCTGACTTCGCGCACGGCCTCGAGGGCGCGGGCGGGATCGGGCTCGGGGCCACGCCACCCACAGCGGCGGCGGCGCAGAATCGCCGCACGCATGTGCAGCGGCATCCATTGCCACCCCGGGACGTGAAAGTGCGGTTCCATCGGGAACCAGTAGTTGGGCGTCTGCACCCAGTAGGCGTTGGCGATGCGGCGAACCTCGGCGGCCATCTTCTTCTGTGCCTCGAACGTGAACAGGTGCTCGATGACCGAGTTGCTGAACGCCACGTCGAACTCGCGATCGGCGTACTGCGGCATCGACGTCGCATCGCCGACGAGTGGCTCGATGTTCGCGTGCTTGCGAGGCTCGGCGGCGAGGTTGAGCGTGACGATCTGCAGTTCAGGTTTGCCCGCCCACCCGCGCTGCTCCCAGAAGGCGTTGGTCCCGCCGATGTCGAGGATCCGCACCGGGCGGGGCAGGTTCGCGAGCAGCCCTTCGAACTTGGCGAAGCGCGCCGAGCGCATCCTGTTCGAGAATGAGCCCAGCTTGTGGACGTCTGCGGCTGCGCGCAGGTTCAGCATGAGGCGGCGCTCCCGAGTGCCTCGCGCGCGGGGCCGGG
>JBIPMO010000198.1:0-5956 GCA_044369085.1 Phycisphaerales bacterium | reverse complement strand
GACCTGTGGTGAGCTTCGCCCCGCCAATGTGGGGCAGAACGCCGTGCTCTGCGGCTGGGTCAACTCGTACCGCGACCACGGCACCGGGCTGATCTTTGTCGACCTGCGCGACCGGTTCGGGCTGACACAGGTGGTGTTTGAGAAGGGCGAATCGCCCGATGAGCTGCTCGAGCGGGCGGACAAGCTGCGCAACGAGGATGTGGTGGCGGTCGAGGGGAAGATCCGCATCCGCAAGGGCGGCCCGAACGCCAAGCTGCCCACGGGCGATGTGGAGCTGGTGGTGACGCGGCTTGAGGTGCTCAACAAGACCGACAACCCGCCGTTCATCCCGGATGACGGGCAGGTGCTGCCCAACGAGGAGCTTCGGCTGAAGCACCGGTACATCGATCTGCGCCGCCCGTCGATGCAGAAGATCGTTCAGACGCGTCACAAGGTGATGCAGGTGACGCGGCGGTACTTCGATGAGAACGGGTTCCTGGAGGTCGAGACACCGATCCTCTACAAGAGCACGCCCGAGGGGGCTCGCGAGTTCCTGGTGCCTTCGCGGCACCAGCCCGGCGAGTGGTACGCGCTGCCGCAGAGCCCGCAGCTTTTCAAGCAGATCCTGATGGTGAGCGGGTGCGACCGGTACATCCAGATCTGCCGGTGTTTCCGCGATGAGGATCCGCGAGCGGACCGTCAGGCCGAGTTCAGCCAGATCGATCTTGAGATGTCGTTCGTTCAGCGCGATGACATCATGGCGATGATGGAGGGGTTTGTCCGGCGGCTCTGGAAGGAGATGTCGGGGTACGAGGCCCCACCCTTCCCGCGGATGAAGTACCGCGATGCGCTCGAGAAGTACGGGATCGACCGGCCCGACACGCGGTACGACCTGTTCATCACCGATATCTCGGAGATCGCCAAGAAGACCGAGTTCAAGGTCTTTCAGGATGCGCTGGCCAAGAGCCCGAGTGCGCCGAAGTTCGCGGCCAAGCGCGGCGTGGTGAAAGCCATGCGCGTGCCGGGCGGGGCCGAGAAGCTGACGCGCAAGCTGACCGATGGCTACTCGGAGTGGGCCAAGGGGTTCGGGACGGGCGGGATCGCGGTGGTGAAGTTCCTCAGCGCGCCGGCGAGCGGGGGCGTGGGGATCCCCGTGGTGCAGCTGCCCGCGGGGATGCCCTCGGGGGTGTTCGATACGGGCATCGCCAAGTTCCTGGAGACGCCCGCGGTGAAGGAATCGATCGTGCGCGAGCTGGGCCTGCAGCCCGGCGACACGGTGCTGTTCGCGGCCGATGCGTACGGCGTGGCGACCAAGGTGATGGGCGAGCTTCGGCAGAAGGTCGCTCGCGATATCGGCATCATGCCCAAGCCGGGCGTCGAGGGCGGCCCGTGGAACTTCCTGTGGGTGATCGACTTCCCGATGTTCGAGAAGAACAAGGACACGGGGAAGTGGGTGGCGAGCCATCACCCCTTCACCGCGCCACTGCCCGAGCACCAGCAGCGCTTCCTGGAAGCGGGGCTGCAGGATGAGGATGCGGTCGAGGGGATGCTGAGCGCGGGGTACGACTGCGTGCTCAACGGGTCGGAGATCGGCGGCGGATCGATCCGCATCCACGATCAGGCGGTGCAGAGCAAGGTGTTCGCGCTCTTGGGTCTGACGCCCGAGCAGGCGAAGGAGAAGTTCTCGTTCCTGCTCGAAGCGCTGAAGTTCGGGGCTCCGCCGCACGGCGGGATCGCGTTCGGGCTCGACCGTCTGGTGATGCACCTGATCGGGACGGACAACATCCGCGATGTGATCGCGTTCCCCAAGACGCAGACCGGAGCGGACCTGATGACGCGGGCGCCGAGCCAGGTGACCGAGGCGCAGATGAAGGAACTGCACGTGCGGAGCACGTGGGATGCTTCGATGGCGAAGCGGTGATCACTTCTTTCGTTCGGGGAACACCATGTCTTTGTGGCTGACGATTGAAGAGTGCAGCCTTGATGAGTTGTGGTGTCTGAAGGTCGATCACGAGTGGGTGCGTGACGGCGAGTGGCACCAACTGAACGCGGGGTCGCGTGCCTTCTACAGGTTCGTTGACGACAGATTGGTCCTGATCGGTCCGGGCAGTATCGAATGGGAGGAGTTCGCTCACGCATGCGGCGAGCTCTCGCAGATCCTTCCTGTGTTCGAGAGCGGAACCTACGAGGCGGAGATCCATCGCGGGCCTGGCGGCCTGGAACTGGTATCGGACCGATTCGGGGATCATCGATCGCCGTTGCGATCTCTCTCCAGAGAGGCCGTGCACGAGGCCTTCGATTCGATGATAAAGCAAGGCTGGTGCACATGGTCGCGTGAAAGGCCCGGCCAGCCGTAGTTCCCGGCCTTGAACAGGCCGCGACCGGCCTTCAACGAGCCGCGACCGTCACGGCGTCCCTCGTTCGCGCTCAGTACTCCCCCAGCGCAAACGACATTCCCACCGCCATCGCGTTGTACGCCCCGTGGACCAGCACCGCCGCGACCATGAACGGGTAGGCGCGGGCCAGGTCGGGGCGGGTGCTCGTCTTCATCCCCTCGTGCCACGCCTTCGCCAGCCCAAGGCTAGCGATCACCGAGCAGCCTGTGTGCAGCGCGACGCACACCGTCCAGCGCCACTGCACGATCGCCGGCGAGGGATCGGGAATGTACACGTGCAGGTACATCAGGTTCTCGATCGTCGCGAAGGTCAGCCCGGAGAGGGCCGCGACGAGCACGATCTGGCCGCGCGTGCGGAACAGCCACGGCTTCTTCTCGACGACGAACGATGCCGCCGCGACCTTCATCACTTCCTCGATGCACGGCGCGAAGACCACGACCATCAGCACATAGAAGAAGTTGTCGCCCATCTGGGCCACAAGTGACCCGACGACACCCCATGGGCCCGACGCCAGCGCGACGGCGATCGTCGCGAGGGTAGAAACCACGATCCCGGTTCTGGCCCGGCGCTCGGCGAGGAACTCGGCGTAGCGCAGCCCCGTGCCGCGGCCCTCTTCCTTGGAGAGCATGCCCGCCAGGGCTGGCTCGTCGAAGACCGAGTGCTCGACGGCCTGCTCGCGATCCTCGGGCTGCGACGAGATCTCCTCCATCGGCAGCTCGACCTCGTGGCGGGCCTTGTGGAAAGACCCTGTGTTCTGGGGCTCTTTCGAGATGTCGTCGCCGCCGGGCGGCATGGGTTACTCCGCGGACGCGCCGGCGTGGTAAGCCGTGCCCGAGATGAGGATCGACACCATCACGATCGCGTTCCCGCGCTCGACCCCGCCGATCGACGCCGTCTCGATGCGCAGGTTGCACACGGCGTTGTAGCCCTGAGCCGCGGCCTGCTGCTTCAGCCGCACCGTCGCCTCGCGCCGCGCCCGCTCCATCAGCGAGCGGAACGAGCGCACCTCGCCCCCCAGGAAGTTCTTGAGCTTCGCGGCGAAGGTCTTGAAATAGTCCGACGAGATCACGCACTCGGCGACCAGCATCGCCGCGCCCGGCGCGTTCGCGCCGGGCAGCGTGCGCAGGTCGTTGACGGTGATGGACTCAAGTTCCTTCTCGCGGGCCTCGAGGCTCGCAAAGTGCCGGCGTTCGACGAACGTGCCGATGCTCCAGCCGATGACGAGCGCCAGCAGTGGGATCCCCACGGTGAGGATCAGATCGATGATGTCCGCGGTGCTCTGGCTCAAGTCGTGGCTCCCGCTCAGGCGTCGTCCTCGACCATCGCCGCCGTGCCGTACGCGTACAGCTCGGATGCCCCCTGCGTAACGCTGCTGGTGGAGAACCGCACGTTGAGCACGGCGTTGGCCCCGAGCTGCTGGGCCTGAGCGAGCATGCGCTCGACGGCCTGGCGGCGCGACTCGGTGAGCAGTTCGGTGTAGCCCTTGAGCTCGCCGCCCACGATGTTCTTGAGGCTCGCGGCGATGTCGCGCCCGATGTGCTTGGCGCGCACCGTATTCCCCTGGACTAGCCCAAGGATGCGCACCACCCTCTTGCCCGGCACGAACTCGGTGTTGACCACGAGCATATGTCGCTCCTCGGAAGAACCTGGTGAAATAAACCACAATCGGACGACCGCCGCAAGTCGGCGCGATCGCTACCTTGCTCGGCATGTGCGGCATCGCGGGCATTCTGCGGATCATCAAGCCCGGGGCGGCGGACATGCCGCCGGAAGGGGCGCTGCGCGCGGCATCGGGTGAGTGGGTCTGGCATGGGGATTCGATCGATGCTCGGGAGGTGCCTCGGGCGCAGGGGGGGGGCCGAGGTGGATCGCAGTGGCTGATCGAGGATGCGTGGCTTGATGCTCTGGATGAGCGGATCGCGTGGCGCGGCCCGGATGGGGCGGGGCGGTTCCGGGATCGCGTGATCAAGCGCGATGGGACGATCGTCGAGGTGGCTCTGGTGCATCGGCGGCTGTCGATTATCGACATCGCGGGCGGGGCGCAGCCGATGGTGGTCGAGGATTGTCCGGCGTGCCGGCTCATCGCGGAGAGGGTGGGGTCAGTAGCTCAGGACGAGCGCGATCTGGTCGCGGCGGTGTTCAATGGTTGTGTGTACAACCACGCCTCAGTGCGCACTGAGCACGCGAGGCTTGGGCACCAGTGGATGACGGCCCGGAGCGACACGGAGACACTGCTGCATGCGCACCGCGAGTTCGTTGCTCGCACCGTCGAGATGGACAAGCGCGCTGTGGTGCCAAGAGTCTTACCCGACGGGATGCGAGCTTCGGCGGTATGGGACCGTGCGATGGCAAGCCTGTACACGTCGCGAGATCATTTCGGGGAGAAGCCGCTCTATTGTGCGCGTGACGAAGACGCGGGGCTGATGGTCTTTGCCAGTTCCGCAGGGGCGGTCGACTCGGCGTGGCGGATGATGCGCCATGACAGCGCGGGCAGCTCGAGCGCCGGGCTCGCTCCCTTCGTCCGCGACGTGCAGCGCGATGAGCACGGGCGCGAGCGCAAGGATCAGGTGAGTGCTGATGTGGTGGCCGCGCTCGCCGAGTACCTATACCTGGGGTTCAACCATCGGCGTGTGCCGCTGCCGAGCATTGAGAACGATCGTGGGTGGACGGACTGGACGGCGCTGCTGACGCCACCGGCGGAGGAGAAACGGCGATTCCTGGGGTGCCTCGCCGGGACGGTGATAACGGTGCTGATGATCGGCTTCCTCGTCGCCCTGATCATGGCGAACCAGTACCTGTTCTCGCTGATCCCGGGTTCGGTCGTGGCGCTGATGGCGGCAAAGTTCATCGCATGGAAGTACATCAAGGAAACACTGCAGGACCGTCCCGGCAGCGCCCACACCGCTCTGCGGAAGCAGACAGTCGAGCAGGCACTGCAGGCGTCGGTCCTCGCTCGGCTGGATGCGGATGTGCCGCTGGGGTGCTTTCTTTCGGGGGGGATTGATTCATCGCTGATTGCATCTTTTGCTCGCGAGGCGCTGGGCCCGGTGCTTGAGACGTACTCGATGCGGATGCCCGACCGGGCGTATGACGAGTCGCCGCATGCTGAGGAAGTTGCGCGGGTGCTGGGGTCGCGGCACACGACGTTTGATTGCGATCCGGAATCGGCGGCGGATGATCTGGTGCACCTCATTCGGCTGTACGGGCTGCCGTTCGGTGACTCTTCGCTTCTGCCGATGTACTGGCTCTGCCGGGGGACTCGCGAGCATGTGAAGGTGGCGCTGTCGGGGGATGGCGGGGATGAACTGTTTCACGGGTACCAGCGGCATCTGGCGCAGCGGTACTTGCGGTTCTGGTCGCGGCCGTTTGTGCGGATGGTGCCGACGATGGATCTGGACCTACGTGATCCGACCTCGCGCGATTCCAAGAAGTACCGGCTGATTCAGGCCGCTCGTCACGGCGGCTACACGGACATTCTGGCGGTGTTTCCGATGGCGGACCTGGCGGAACTGATCGGGTGGCGGCGGGCTCGCGGGGCGCAGCCGCCGATGAACGGGCAATCGCCGAGCGAGTTTGATAGG
>JBIPMO010000197.1:0-5959 GCA_044369085.1 Phycisphaerales bacterium | reverse complement strand
CGTCAGCGAAACATTGAGCGGCTGGTCGGAACACCAGCCCATCGCGTGCCCGTCGACCGCGTGGTGGGGGCGATCAAGCTCGGATCGGCGGTTGGCGTGGGCATCACCATCGCGCTCGCGTTGATGGGAGTATGACGGGCGTGATCTGCTCGTTCACGTGACTGGAGCGGGAGTGGAGCTGGGGATCCAGATCGTCCACGCGATCCCGCCCGGGTGCGGCTCGACGGTGGCGGTGCCGCGAAGCTGGTACTCGACCAGCCCCTTGATCAGCGAGAAGCCGACTCCTCCGGTCAAAGTCGGCTCGGCAGCGCCCGGGACGTGCTCGACCCATGTCAGGTGCAGCGTCTCATGGTCGTCCGCCTTGACGTCGACATCGATCGTTCCACCGGCCTGTGCGAGAGCGCCGTGCTTGGCGGCGTTCACGGCGAGCTCGTGCAGCACCATGCACACCGGGGTGGCATGGTCGGGGCCGAGCATCGGGTTGTCGCCCATGATGGAAAGCCGCGGGTTGGGCCACGGGCCGTACGGCCGCATGGCCATGGCGATCGCATCAGCGACATGCACACCATCCCACTGGGCGCGGGCGAGTGCTTCGTGGGCGCTCCCCATCGCTCGGAGGCGTTCGGTGAATGCGTCCGCGAACTGCGCTGGGTCAGGAGAATCCGCGAGCATGTGCTGAGCCAGGCCGCTGACCATCGCGAGCGAGTTCTTCACGCGATGGTCGAGCTCGGACATCATGGTGCGCTGCCGCCGCTCTGCGTCGCGGCGCTCGCTGATATCGGTGATCGAAACCCGGATCAGCCACCTGCCGCTGGCAATCAGACGCACCAGGCGCAGCTCGCAGGGGATCGAGGCGCCCAAGCCGTCGCGCACGATACGTTCGGCCTGCACGCTCTCGGCGTTCATTGCTCGGCCGATCAGCCTCTGGGCATCGAGGGGGTCGAGCGACTCATCCGGCCGGACGCAGGCCAGCGTCGTCAGCGGATCGGACTGGATCAACGCATCGTGGTCCTTCTTGAAGAGCCACGCGGCGTTCTCGTTGACCTCGATGATCCGCATCGACACGGGGTCGATGACCAGGATCGCCTCGGGGGCGTGGGCCGTCAGCGTCTTGTAGCGCGCCTCGCTCTCGGCGAGCGCGAGCTGCGCGGCCTCGCGGCGAGCCAGCTCCTCGCGGACCGTCGCTGTCCGCAGCGCGACCTGATGGTGCAGGGCGCGGTTCCAGAGCAGGCTCCCCAGAGCGAACACCAGCAGCGGGATCCCGACCCAGATCGCCGCTCGCCGAACCACGATGAGGGGCACGCTCGGCCTGGTCACGCCGCCGAGCCAGCGGTCATAGATCTGGTTGTACTGGCCGGTCCGTTTCAGGATCGCCTGCCCCTGGTTCAGCCCGGCGAGCAGGCCCTGTCGTCCCTTGCGGACTGCAAACGCATAGTCGGACTGCAGGACGAGCGGTCCGCAGGTGGTCAGGTTCGTGAGCGCCAGCCGCTGCATCGCGGCACGCCCGCCGAACTGCGTCACCACCGCGAAGTCGTGCTGGCCAGATGCGAGCAGCCGCAACGCATCGGCCTCGGTCTCGGCTCGGATGATCCGGGCGACAACCTTGTTCGCCGCGAACCACTCATCGGCGAGCGCGCCGCGCTGCACGATCACCTCGCGACCGGAGAGGGCCTCGAGCGAATCGGCCTCGGGGGTGCCCTGCCGGTGAAAGATCTCCGATGCGTAGACCGAGTGCGGGTCGGCGAAGTCGGCGTAGACGCGGCGCTCCGGTTGATCGGCCATGCCGATGACATCGATCTCGCCCGCGAGGAACTTCGCGTGGATCTCCGACCACGGGCCCAGCACCGTCCGCACTTCCCACTCGTTCACGCGAGCGATCTCGCGGATCAGCTCGATCTGAAAGCCCTGCGGTGTCCCGTCGCGCCCGACCGATTCCAGCGGCGGGAACTCGCGATCACCCCCGAAGACGATGCTGTGGATGCGTCCATCATCGGCTGCCACGGTGCCCTCGACGGGGGCCTGCCCGTGCGCCCACGCCGACAGCGCAAGCACGCCCAGCAGGCATGATGCGAATCGTCGGATGAGATCCTTCGCGAAGGGCATGAAATCCCCGATGCGGGTGGTGATCTACCGGCAGTCTAGTGCGCTGGCCTCGGTCGCGTCGGGCCGTGGTCACCACTTCAACCGGGCCAGCCGCTCGCAGGCCTCAAGAAGCCGCGGAGTTTCGACGGTCAGCGCGATGCGGAAGTACTCATCAGCGCTCGGGCTGAAGCCGCTCCCGGGGACCACGACCACAGCCGCTTCCCCCAGCGCTCGGTCGGCGAACGCGGCGCTCTTCCAGCCGGGCGGGCACTTGGCCCAGCAGAAGAACCCCGCCTTGGGCGGATCGACGCGGCAACCGATCGCTCGCAGCCCCGGCAGCAGAGCCTCGCGGCGCTCGAGGTACACCGAGCGGATGCCCGCCACATCCGGATGGTCGTAGTGGTCGAGCGCGTGGGCCCCCGCCTCCTGAACGGCGGCGAAGCAACCGGAGTCGTAGTGACTCTTGACGCTCGCGAGCGCAGCGATGATTTCCGGATGGCCGATGGCGAACGCGCACCGCCATCCGGTCATGTTGAAGGTCTTGCTGAGCGAGTGGAACTCGATCGCGAACGTCGTGTCCAGGTTCGCGCTGGGCGCCTGCCACAGGCTCGGGGGCTTCTCCTCGAAGTAGATCTCGCTGTAGGCCTGGTCGGAAACGGCGATGAGGCCGTGCGCAGCGCAGTAGCGCACCTGCTTCTCGTAGAAGTCCACCCCGACGCACGAGCCGGTGGGGTTGTTGGGGTGGTTGGTGATGACCATGCGGGCCGCTGCTCGAACATCGGCCGGGATCGCTTCGAGGTCCGGCACCCAGCCGTTGGCCTCGGTCATCGGCATGAAGTGAACCCTGAGCCCGCTGAACGCGGCCGTCGTCGAGTACACCGGGTAGTGGCAGGCCGGGACGCAGACCCCGTCGCCCGGGTCGGCCACCGCGATCGGGAGGTGAGCCAGACCCTCCTTGCTCCCGATGCACGCGAGGATGTGCTTCTGCGGGTCGCAGCGCACCCCCCAGCGCCGCTCCATGAACCGGGCTGCGGCTTCGCGGAAGGGCTTCGTCCCTCCGCCGTAGGCGTACGGGTGGTTCTCAGGCTTGGCGACGGCGGCCTGCATCGCCTCGATGATGAACCGCGGTGTCGGGCGGTCGGGGTCACCGATGCCGAGATTGATGACATCGGCCCCGGTCGCCACCTTGGCGCGGCGCTTGCGGTCGATGTCAGCGAAGATGAACGGCGGGAGTGATGAAAGCCGGGCGGAACGGGTGCGCATACCGGCAGGGTAGCGGGGCAGTCGATCCCAAACGGGTTGCAAACGACACTAAGTGGCATTTAGACTTGACATTGAGTGGCATCTAGTGCATACTTCTCGCCATTGTGTTGCAGTAAAGGAGCCGCCCGCATGGCCATGCCACGCAGTATCACTTCGATCACGGCCTTGGCCATCTTCGCTGCGGGGATTACCGCTGCAGCGAGCGGGCAGCAGCATCGGGATGTGCAGGTCATCAACGAGAATGGACGGCTGGTGACCGGCATCATCGACTACGACGCGCCGGGCAACCCCATCACCCCGAACATCAGGCTGTTCACGGCGGCCTTTGGCGAAGCGCCGAACGGCACCGATGACCCCGGCTTCAACGCATCCGCCAGCACGTTCCCGCAGGGCACGCTGATCGCCTTCGATATCGTCGATGCGCTGCGGAAGTGGGACGGAACGGACTTCGATTCGATCCCATCCGAGCGCCTGTTCATCGGGCTTGGAGCGAGCAACAGGCAGACGCCCACGACCGCGGGTTCGCTCGTCAGCGGCTTCAACATCGTTCAGGCCGGTGGCGGCGGGGGGTTCCATCAGCACATCAACTATTTCCTGTTGACGCCCGCGAGCAGCGGTGTGTACTTGCTCACGCTGCAACTCCGCTCGGCCGGGTACACGACGAGCGCACCGTTCTACGTTGTCTTCGGGCAGGGCGCGGCACAGGCAGACCGCGACGCCGCCTCGGCGTACGTCCGCGACGTGCTGCTCGCACCTCCCGTATGCCTTGGCGACGCCAACGCCGACCGCGTCGTCAACTTCACGGACATCACGACCGTCCTGAGCAACTTCGGCTCGACCGGCGCTGCAGGCCTGCCCGGCGATGCCGACAGGTCAGGCGCGGTCAACTTCACCGACATCACCACCGTGCTCAGCAACTTCGGGAATCAGTGCCCGTGAGACGAGCTATCCAGACTTTGCGAGCCGGGCGGGCGGGGTTCACACTGATCGAACTCCTCGTTGTGGTCGCGATCATCGCGATCCTGATCGGGATCCTGCTGCCCGCGCTGGGCAAAGCGAGGCGGGCGGCCTGGACCACCCAGTGCCTGTCAAACATGCGGGGGCTGGCGCTCGCGCAGCAGGTCTATGCCAACGAGTTCCGCGGGGCCCTCATCGACTACGGGCTGGCTCACGGCGACGGAGCGATCGACACGCCCTCGTGGGTGGGCACGCTGCAGCAGTCCAACGATGCGCCGCTGACGATCCGATCGCCCGTGGACACGAGCCCGCACTGGCGCACCCAGGACGGCGGGGGACTTCCGCTCCGCATCGGGGCGACCGACCGCTACCGCGTCACGTCCTATGGCGTCAACGAGTTTCTGACATCCCACCTTGCCGAGCGGCTCGACCCCTTCGGCGAGCCCTACCCGGTGCTGTACAACCGCATCGACCGCGTCAAGGCCCCGTCGATGACCGCCCAGTTCCTGCTCATGGCCTTCGAGGGCGACTACGCCGTCAGCGACCATGTGCATCCGCAGCAGTGGTGGCTTGGGGAGTTCATGCCCGACTGGCCAGCGCAGATCGCCGCGACGCAGTCCGAAACCAACGCTCACGGTGAAGCATCCCGGTCATGGGATGCCCGGTCCAACTACGCGTTTCTCGACGGGCACGCAGCGACGCTGACGTTCCGCGACGTCTACACCGACTACAACCGCAACATGTTCGATCCACGCATCGCACACTGATCCGGCGGGGTGCCCGCCGTCCATCTAGGTGCTTAGCTTCGGCGATGTTCATCGCGGCCGGCGGGCCGCTGGTCGCCTCGTGGGCATGTGTCGTACCAGTCTTCCACACACAAGGAGAGAGACATGAAGGCAGTTGTTCTGGTCGGACTTGGCGCCATTTCCATCGGCGGGCAGTCATTCGCGGGCGGCGTCCCGCATATCGGCGATATCGGAGTCAAGTTTGAGGGTGGCCGCATCGTCACCACGATTGTCGAAGAGGATGAACTGCGAGATGGCGAACTCGGTGAGCTTCAGCGTGTCTTTGACTCTGACCTTGGAACGGTCGAGTTCGGCCCCTTTGGGAATGATGAGCCCGGGTATACATCAAATGTCCTCCCGCTTGGTGCCAGCATCGGGTTCAACATCCGAGGCGAACTGAAGAAGTGGAACGGGACGACCTTCGTCGGTGGCATCGATGAGACCATGCAGTTCGGCAAGTTCCTTGGAACACCTGGAGAAATCACCCGGGACACCGCCGGAGGCTTCGTCGCCGGCTTTGACTTCGCGACAGCCGACGAAGTCGGCTTCATCGACGAGCACCTTTCGCAGATCCTGCGCGGCCCTGACACTACTCGCGGGTTTGCCGACCCCGCCGATGGGATCTACCTCATCGAGATGGAAGTGACCACCGACGTTCCGGGGATCCTGCCCAGTGAACCCTACTACATCGTGTACAACCTCAACAACGATCAGAGTGTTCAGGACGAGGCGATCTCCTATGTGGAGACCGTGATCATCCCCGCACCGGGCGTGACGGCCCTGCTGGGACTCATTGCAGTGCCTGCAGTCCGCCGCCGTCGATCCTGATCGCAAGGGTGGGTACATTTCATCGCGGTGCGGAGGCCATATGC
>JBIPMO010000196.1:0-5973 GCA_044369085.1 Phycisphaerales bacterium | reverse complement strand
CACGGCGGCGCTGAGGATCAGCGGCTTGACGATCGACCCGGGCGGGAAAGGTTTGCTGACCGCGCGGTTGACCCACGGGGCGTTGATCTTGTCCTCAAAGAGCGCATCGGGGCGCTCCTGCAGGTCTTCGCGCGTGAATGATGGTGTGCTCACCATCGCCAGCACCTCGCCCGTGTCGACTTCGAGCACGACGGCCGCGCCGTTCAGCGGTGTGCCCGCGGGAAGCGGCTGGGGCTGGCCCTCGGGGATCAGCGCGGGGTGATGCCAGATCTGAACCTCGGCCAGACCGAGCTTCGGATTCAGCAGCGCGTGCACGCGAGCCTGCAGGTTGGCATCGATGGTGAGGGAGAGATCGCTGCCCGCGACGGGCTCGACGATGTCCTCGGCCCCCGGCTCGCCGAGCGGGATATCAAGGTGCCGCACACGCCTCCCGCGCTGCCCGCGAAGCGTGTCCTCGTAGGAGAGTTCCAGCCCCCGCGCGCCGGCCTGATCGGTCGGCTGGTAGTGACCGGGATCGATCGCCCCCGTCCTGGGGTTGATGCGCGGGCGGCGCTGCACATCTTCGGCCTGCACCTGCCGCATCCAGCCCAGGATGTGCGTCCCAACGCCCACGGCATCGATGCGAACGGGCGGCGGCGGCGGTGGGGGGGTGACGGTGCCATCGTCGTTGATCGTCGGTGTGCCCGGCTTCAGCGGCGATGGGAATGTCGTCCGATCAACCTCGACGCTCACCGTTTCCATCGGATAAGTCCGACGGCCCGAGGGTTCGACTTCGATGCCTGGGTATCGCTCGGCGAGCCGGCGGACGCGGTAGCCGACCTCCTCATCCACACCGTGGGCGATCAGGTGCGGATCGACGTGCATCGAGAGCGGGCGCTGCACATCGGCGAGCCGCAGCTCCGTCGGCTTGCCCTTGCCCTTGGACTGCTCGGCCTTGGCCTCGTCGAGCCAGCGCTCCCACACGGCGAGCGCCTGCCGCTGCACCCGCGATCGGATCTCGCCGCGAACTGCTTCGAGCTCCTCGCGCGGCATCCCCAGCGCCGCCGAGAGATCGTTCCACAGGTTGGTCAGTTGATCGCGGTAGGCGGGCAAGCACGCCCGCACCAGCTCCTCGCGCTGCTCGGCCGAGAGCGACCCCCAGATCTGCCGGTTGTCGCGCCGCGCCTGCCGCTGGGCCCGGGCAAAGGCCCACTCCTCGCTGATCACCGGGTACGTGACCAGCACATCAAACGATGGCTCATCCCTCGCGAGCACGCGCCCCTTGCGGTCCACGATGCGACCGCGAATGGTCGGCGTCCACCGCTCGCTGGTCAGGCGGCTCTCGGCATCGGCGAGCAGTTCCTCACCCCGCGAAACCGTCAGCCGGTAGGACTGGGCGGCCATGACGGCACCCACCCCGGCAAACGCCAGGAACAGCAGCCAAAGCCGCCGGTGAAACATGCTTCGGATCAGGGGTCGCCGCATCGTTCCGTCGCCGCGCAACTCAAGGATTGGTGCAATCTTATCGGCTGGCCGGGGCGGGAAGGATGCGGGAAGACGCACTGCAACCGCCGGGCCCAGCCGCCCAATCACCCTCGGGAGGCGCAGCGCGGTACCCTGCGCACAGGTCCGGGGCTAGAAAGCACAAGGAGGTCGCCGTGGGCTGGATATCAATCCTGATCTGCACCCTGATCGCCGGGGCCATTCTGAGCGGGATCCCCCGACTGCCAACATCGCAGTTGCGTGCCGCGGCGGCCGCCGTGGCCTTCATCATCTTCTGCGCGGGCGTGCTGCTTTCCTCGATCCGCTATGTCCCCAGCGACCGGCTGGGCGTGATCAGCAAGAACGCGCTGGGCGCCAAGCTTCCGCCCGGGAAGATCATCGCCACCGATGGAGAGATGGGCCCGCAGGCGCGGATCTTGCCGCCGGGCTGGCACGTCGGCCTCTGGCCCGTCGTGTACGACGTCGAGACCTTCCCCGTCACCGTGATCGAGGCCGGTCAGGTCGGTCTGCTGAAGGCTTCGGATGGCAAACCGCTGCCCGAGGGGCAGATCTACGCCCCGGAGTGGAACGATGCGACCTTTCAGACCATGCTCGACGCCCAGCACTTCCTCACCGCGGGCGGCGGGTTCAAAGGGCCCCAGTCCAGCGTGCTTACGCCGGGCACCTACCGGCTGAACCCCAGGCTCTTTGAGATCGACAAGGTCCCGGCCACCAACATCCCGCCCGCGAGCGTGGGCGTGGTGAAGGCCAACGTCGGCCAGGAGCCGCAGACGGCTCGCGAGGGGCACGGGCTGCTCGTTGACAAGGGCTTCCGCGGTGTGTGGCGCGAGCCGCTGCCCCCGCAGCAGTATTACCTGCATACGCTGGCGTTCGAGGTCACGGTCATCTCCACCAAGGCCCACATCGTCGAGTACACGGTCAATCGAGGAACCAAGAACCAGCAGCAGCCGGACATCGGCGAGCGAGAGATCCAGGTGCGCTCCGCCGACGGGTTCACGTTCCCGGTCGATGTGCGCGTCGAGTACCTGATCGACACCCAGAACGCCCCGCTCGTGGTCGCCACGCTCCGCGATGACCAGGATTCGCTGCAGCAGGTGCTCAACTCGGCGGTTCGCGCGATCTTCCGCAACTCCGCCGAACGCGTGAAGGCTCTGGACTACGTGCAGCAGCGCTCCCAGCAGGAGCGCCAGGCCCTCGAATCGCTCAGCAAGGAGATGACCAAGTACGGCGTCACCGTCACGGCCGTCCGCATCGGCAACATCGGCGACGAGCAGTCGCTGGGCATCCTGCTCAAGACGCAGACCGATCGCGAACTGGCCCAGCAGGAGCAGATCACCTTCCAGGAGCAGCAGAAGGCCGCTGAGCAGAAGAAGGCCCTGACGCGCACCACCCAGGAGGCCGAGGAAGAAAAACGCCTCGCCACCGCGAACTACCAGGTCAAGATCGCCGAGCAGGACAAGCAGAAGCGCATTATCGAAGCGACGGCGGAGGCCGAGGCCATCCGCATCAAGGCCGAGGCCCAGGCTGGAGCGTTCGCCTCCATCGCCAGGCAGATCGGCCCGGGCAACTCCGCTCTACTCGAGATGCTCAAAGTCATCGGCGAGCGCCAGATCGAGATCACACCCCGCGTGATGGTTGCCAATGGCGGCGGGCCGGGCGCGCCCTCCGGCGAAACGGTCGCGCTGATCGGGACCATGCTCGAATCAATGCTGAAGCAATCTCCGGAAGCGACCAAGCCCGCGACCGGCCCGGCGACGGCACCCGCGCGGCCTTAAAAGTCCGCTCTCACACCCCGCGGACCGCCTCGGAGAGTTTGCAGAGCGTTCGGATGAGCGCGGGGGCATCGGCCAGTGCGAGCATCGTCGAAGCGTCGCTGCGCGCCCGCTCCGGGGTCGGGTGGCACTCCATGAACATGGCGTGAACGCCCGCGGCCGCGGCCGCGCGCGCAAGCAGCGGCACGCGTTCGCGCCGCCCGCCCGTTGTCGCCCCGAGCCCGGGCAGCTGGGCCGAGTGCGTGCAGTCAAAGCACACCGGCGGGCGGGCCCCGTTCTCCCACTGGGTGGCCATCAGATCCCCCAGGCCGATGAAATCGTTCACGAGCCGGTGGTAGCCGAAAAATGTCCCGCGCTCGGTCAGGATGATGTTCGAGCACCCCGCTGCGGCCAGCTTGCCGATCGGGCCCGCCATCTCCTCGGGGGCGAGAAACTGCCCCTTCTTCACGTTCACGGCCTTGCCCAGCCGGGCGGCCGCCGCCCCCGCCGCCGTCAGCAGATCCGTCTGCCGGCACAGGAACGCGGGAATCTGCAGGATGTCCACCACCTCACCCACCGGGCCCGCTTGCTCGGGGGTGTGGATGTCGGTCGTCACGGGCACGCCCAGTTCGCGGCGGATGCGCCCGATCTCCTGAAGGCCTGCATCGATCCCTGGGCCCCTTGAAGAGGACACGCTGGTGCGGTTGGCCTTGTCGAAGCTGGCCTTGAAAATGTAGCGGGCGCCCGCGGCGGCGCAGGCATCGCGCAGAGTCCGCGCGATCTCCATGTTCACCGCCGGGTCTTCGAGCACGCACGGCCCGCCAATGATCGCCAGGGGGAATCCCTCACCGATCTGAAGGGGCCCGTTCGGTCCTGTAATCGCGCACATCCAGCCCATCAGGATCTCCCAGTCCGTTCACAACGAAGCCGAACGACGCTTCACATCATACGGAGAACCAACCGATGCACCGCAACGGAACACCGGGCGATATGGACCGTATGGAAGGATGAGGCGCCCGCCCACGGCACTCCCCCGAGGCCATCCTTCCGTGCCAAGGGATCCCCGTCTTCGGAGTGCATACATGGCCCACATGCCAAAAGAGCCGGAAGCGTTCGCCGAGCAGGTCGCCACCATGCTGCGCCGTCTGCACCCGGATTTCCACGTCAGCCTGACCGGGCCCAAGGAGATGATCGTCAACGGTCGCCGCCTGGACCTGGACAACCTGGCCCGGCTCGTGCGCACCAACGAGGACCGTGGCCTCGAGATCGTCGAGCAGTACCTCGACCATCTCTTCGATGACGAGTCGCTGAACGCCGCGAGCCTGCCCTGGGACCTGGCCAAGGCCAAGATCATGCCGCGCATCCAGCCCGTCACCATCTTCCAGCACCTCTCGCAGGAACTGGTGGCCCACGTCACGTACGTCAACGACACCGTGATCGTCTTCGTGATCGATATGCCGCACATGACCGTCTCGGTGACCACCGAGCAGATGGTCAAGTGGGGCCTGTCGCCCGATGAACTCGACGAGGTGGCCCGCAAGAATCTTCGACGTTACTCCCCCGCGCTCGAGTTCCGCTCGCTGGAATCGCAGGAGGGGGGCCGCGCGATCCTGCTGACCAACCAGGATGGCTACGACGCCTCCCGCCTGCTGCTCGACCGCCTGTTCGAGAAGCTCGCTCCCGAGATGGGCGGCGATTTCTATGTCGCGACCCCCTCGCGCGACATGTTCCTGGCGCTCACGCCCGACCCCGAGCCCTTCGTCTGCAGGGTGAAGAGCCGCGTGGACCAGGACTACATCCGCCTCCCCTATCCGATCACGAACAAGCTGTTCTACGTGACCCGCGACGGCGTGGCGGGGACCGAATCCATCGCGGCCTGAGCAGGCTCGGTGGTTCAGGTTGCCGCAATGTCTTTGCATTTCGCCGTGAAACGGCGAGCGGTTGTTGCCAGACCCCGCGAGTCTGCGAGCGCGGGTCTGGGTAGGGATTGCCCGTCAACCGTGCCCTGCAGGGGCACGCGGGAGGGGGGGCTCAACTCTCAGTCGAGGTAGTTGGGGTCGTACTCGACGCCGTGGGCATCCAACAGCGCCACAAGTTCCCGTTGAAAGTCTCGCTGTCGATGGTGCTCCTCCTGTCGGAGGATGTAGTCCTTGACTTCGTCGCTCTTGGATGGTGAAACGGTGAACACCCCGTAGCCGCGCTGCCAGCCGAACGCGGCTCCGTCAGCGATGGACTCATGAACCCACTGCGATGAGCGGTGCTTCAGGTCGCGGACGAGCGTCGCGATCGAGGGCTCGGTCCTCCAGCGGACCAGCAGATGAACATGATCCGACATTCCGCCGATCGCCCAGAGCTGCCCGCCCAGATCGCGAGTCACGCCGCCGAGGAACGGGTAAAGCCGCTGCGCGAGATTCGGGCCGATCATGGGCACTCGGCCCTTGGTCGAGAAGACAATGTGAAGCAGAATCTGTGACCACGTCGATGGCATGATCGAAAGATAATTTATAATCAGATTGTTCGAGGCGGAACTTCGCGTGCCCCTTCAGGGCACAGCCACCGGGCCGTCCGGCACCAGACCCGCGCTCGAAGACTCGCGGGGTCTGGCAACAATCGCGCGCCGCTCCGCGGCGGTTGGCGGCGAAAGAGCTGTGGGCTCAAGCGCCCCGCGCGTGTATGCTTCGGCCGAAGATGATCCTCCTGATCGACAACTACGACTCGTTCACCTGGAACCTGGTGCAGC
>JBIPMO010000195.1:0-6008 GCA_044369085.1 Phycisphaerales bacterium | reverse complement strand
CAAGGAGTATGTCTGCGCCAAGTGCGGCGCGCCGACCGTATACCGCCTGGGCAAGGGCGGGCGGTTCATGTCCTGCTCGCGCTACCCCGATTGCGAATGGGCCGCGCCGATCGACCGTGATGGCAAGCCGCGCACGGTGGAGACCGCCGATGTCGCCTGCCCGAAGTGCGATCGCCCGCTGACCAAGCGATCCGGCCGCTTCGGGCCGTTCCTTGGCTGCTCGGGATACGGCGACAAGACGAACCCGTGCGACTGCATCATCAAGCTGGACAAGCAGGGCCACGCGATCCCGCCCGCGACACCGCCGCTGACGACGGACCTGGCGTGCCCGAAGTGCGAGAGCCCGCTGTATGTGCGCGGCGGTGTGCGCGGCCCGTGGCTCAGTTGCAGCGCCTTCCCGCGCTGCCGGGCTCGCGGCAAGTGGGCCGACTATCCCGAAGAAGTGCAGAAGAAGTGGCAGGATGCCTACGCCGAGCACGAGAAGGCCCATCCCACGATCATCCTGAAGAACCTCGAAGGCCAACCCATCACCGATGCCAAGGGCAAGCCGATCAAGAAGGACGATGAGCCCTTCGTGGAAGAAGCGGCGGTCGAGACCAAGCCGCGCGGCAAGGGCAAGGCTGCGGCCACGGACGATGAGCCGGTCGCGGATCTGTCGGGGGCGGAGGAGATGGAAGAGGCGGTGTGAGGTATCGGAAGCGGCGGGATGCGTCAGTGCTTTGTCTGATGGATCCGGTCTTTGGTGGCTCGGCACTCCGTGCCGAGTCCGATCGCTGCGAGATTCAGAGCCGGCACGGAGTGCCGGCCCACCGTGAGCAGCCGTCGGGCAGAGCCTTGACCCGTCGCGCCCAATCGCGCCCCCTAGAATCTCCTTGTGCCAGCCGCTTCCCCACCCCAGCACTTCCGCCCGCGTCATCGGCTGACGCATGCGCGCGAGTTTCAGGCGGTGTTCGGGGCCAGGATCCGCAAATCCCGCGGGCCGCTGACTGTCTTTGCCGTGCCCAACGGGCTGCTGCATCCGCGGCTCGGGCTTTCGGTCGGGGTGCGCGTTGGGGGGGCGGTGGTTCGCAACGCCGTGAAGCGGCGGCTGCGTGAGGCGTTCCGATTGAATCAGGCCCGCATCCCGCCCGGGCTCGACTACGTGGTGACTGTGCAGCCACACGAGCCGCGCAAGACGGCCGCCTACGAAGAGGCCCTGGTGGCCTGCTGCGAAGGGGTCGCTCGCGAGTGGGCCAAGAAGACCCAGGCCTGGGGGCCGCGCGATGTGTGAACGCTCTGGCGTGAAGCCCGCGGCCCGAGATCGCGGAGCGACGAGCCTTCCGGGGAGCTTCGCTCGCCGGTCGGCGGAGGCAGCGTTGGCCCTGTTCGGATCGGTCGGTCGGGGTGGGTACCCGATCCTGTCGCTCCCGCTCGTCGGTCTGGTGTGGGCCTACAGGGTCACGCTGGGCCCGTTGCTGGGCGGGCAGTGCCGGTTCTACCCATCGTGCAGCCAGTACTGCCTTGATGCTCTGCGCGAGCACGGCACCGTTCGGGGGTCGTGGCTGACGGTTCTGCGGCTCGGCCGCTGTCACCCGTGGGGCGGTTCGGGGGTTGACCCTGTGCCACCCGCCGCCGGGGTCAAAAACTGACCTGTTCTGGGGGAATGTGAAAGGTTGGGAGATCGCTTCAGCCCGGGGTGCTCTCTGGGCGAAAGTTAGTGTACATTTGGTTTGGGTGGTTCACTAACTTGCGCTGCGGCGGTCCTCATCGACACGTTGCGGCATGGACAGGGCCGGAGCATGACCAGACTTCCAGCCGCCAAACGCCGGGAGCAACTGCTGGATACAGCGGTCAGCCTCTTTGCGGAAAAAGGGTACGCCGGGGCCACGACCGCCGAGCTCGCCAAGGCCGCGGGGGTGACCGAACCCATTATCTACAGGCACTTTGAGAGCAAGAAGGACCTCTTCGTCGCCGTCATCGACCGCACCAGCGAGCAGGTGACGCAGACGTGGGAGCGTCAGCTCAAGACCGCTCGCGACTCGGCCCATCGTCTGCGGCGGCTGATCGGGGCGAACCCGATGATCAACGATCGCGGGCGCGGGTTCTACCGCGTGATCATCCAGGCGATGATGGAGATCGATGACCCCGATATTCTCGCGGCGATCCAGCGGCACATCACCGCTCTGCACCGGTTCGTGAGCCAGGAGGTCGGGGCAGCGCAGAGCGAGGGGCAGGTGTCGCGCTACTACTCGCCCGAGATCACGGCGTGGACGCTGCTGCACCTGGGGCTGGGGTACGGTGTGCTCGAAGCGCTGAACATCCCGGGGCACGCCGTGGATGACCGCGGTGTGCGCGTCCGCGACCTGATCGAGCGGCTGATGCTCGGCGACAAGGCCAAGACGACGGGCGAGCGGGCCGAGGCGAGCGGGCATCACGACGATTGATGCGGGGATCTACGCGGTGGGATTCGCGGAGTCACGCTTTGGCACCTCGATCTTCGAGGCGGGGTCGCTGTGCTTGCTCATCGACCCGCCGCGGAAGCGGAACGCTGCCCAGGCCCACAGGCCGACCGGGGTAAAGAGGGGGAACGACACGGCCCACACCACCTTCGAGCCGATCCCGCCGATCTCCCGGGCCATCCACCACACGAGCACCCAGTAGCCGATCACCACGAGTGTGGCGATGACGGGGTGGCTCTGCTTGCCCAGGCTGTCGGTCTGTTCGGTGATGAAGGTGGCTCGGGACTGAAGGTCCTTGAGCAGCTTTCTGGCCCAGGCGAACTCGCTGGCGATCATGGCCAGACCGATCGGTCCGAGGATGGTGAATCCCGGGCCGGGAAGGGGGGAAATGATGATCCCCACGATGATCACGACCGTCCCCGCGATCAGCACCCAGATCTTGCGCAGGCTGCGACGGAGGGTGAGGACCTCGCGGACGGCTCGTTCCTCGGTCATGTGCCCGGGCGCGGCGTGGTCCTTCGCCGCCGGAGTGGCGGGCGGCGCGGGAGCGGCAGGCTCCGAGGGGTTGCGGGCAGGGGGTGGCGTGGCGTGCATGGGGTCCCCGAGGGGCCGGAAGTCTACCGACCTCCGGCGCTGGTCGAGCATGGGGCGTTGCAGGAAAGTACGCTGTCAGGCCGGACCAGGAGTGAAGGCATGAAGTTCTTTCGTGAATCGGTCGCGAAGTTTCTGGGCGCGGCGTGGGCGATGCTGGCTGGGGGCATGGCGGTCGCCGCGGAACCGCCGCGAATCCCCGCTCCTGAAGGGATCCGTGAGGTGGCTGCTGAGGCCGATCGCTGGACGCTGATCCACTGCGGCGGCCTGCTGGATGTGCCCGGCAAGCCCGCCCGCGGGAACTCGACGCTGGTGGTCAAGAACGATGCGGTCGAGCGCGTGGTGGATGGGTACGCCGCCGTGGACGCGGTCGTGCCCGCCGAGCGCCGGGCCGGGGCCAAGGTGATCGATCTGAAGAACCGATTCGTGCTGCCGGGGCTGATCGACTGCCACGTGCATCTCACGTTCGAGACCTCCGCCGATGCACGGTTGCGCGGGCTGACCGACAGCGATGCGGCGACGGTGCTCAACGGCGTGGTGTATGCGCGGCGGACGCTGGAGGCGGGCTTCACTACCGTGCGCGATGTCGGGTCGCAGAAGGACATCTGCTTTGCGCTGCGCGATGCGATCAACGAGGGCAAGGTGGTCGGGCCGCGGATCCTGGCCAGCGGGGAGTCGATCTCGCCCACCGGCGGCCACGGCGACGGGACCAACGGGCTGCGCGATGATGTGCTGGCGGTGCCCGGGCCGATCCAGGGCATCGCCGATGGTGTCGATGCCTGCCGGCTCGCGGTGCGGAACCAGGTGAAGCATGGGGCGGATGTGATCAAGTGCACGGCGACGGGGGGCGTGCTGTCCAACATCGGCGCCGGGCTGGAGCAGCAGTTCTTTGATGATGAGCTCAAGGCGATCGTGGAGACGGCGCACCTGCTGGGCAAGAAGGTGGCGGCCCACGCGCACGGGACGCGCGGGATCAACGCGGCGCTCCGCGCCGGGGTCGATTCCATCGAGCACGGGACGTATCTGGATGATGAGTCGATCCGCCTCTTCAAGGAGAAGGGCGCGTACTACGTCCCGACCATCACCGCGGGCAAGACGGTGAGCGAGTACGCCGCGTTCCCGCGCTACTACTCGTCCGCGGTGGTGCCCAAGGCCAAGGAGGTCGGCCCGAAGATCCAGGGCGCCTTCACGCGGGCGTACAAGGGCGGGGTGAAGATCGCCTTCGGCACTGATGCCGGCGTGTTCCCGCATGGGGCCAACGCGCTGGAGTTCCGCTATATGAACGAGGGCGGCATGAGCGGGGCCGAGTGCATCGTCGCGGCGACGATCAACGCTGCCGACCTGCTCGCGATCTCGAGCAAGGTTGGAACGCTCGAGCCCGGCAAGAGCGCGGACGTGATCGCCACCGCCGGCGATCCGACCAAGGATGTGGCGGAGTTGCAGGCGGTCAAGTTCGTGATGATGCGTGGGAACGTGGCCAAGCAGGAGTAGGCGACGCCCCGGCGATCATCCCGCGACGCGATCAAGCCCGTAGGCCTTGATCTTTTTGTAGAGCGTTGTGCGGTTGATCTCGAGCTGGTCGGCGGTGGCCTGGCGATTCCAGTTGTTGGCCTTCAGAGCCCGGAGCAGGATCCGCTTCTCGGGTTCTTCGAGCGCTCGTTCAAGGGGCATGGGCGTCCAGGGGGCGTGCTCGTCCTCCGCCAAGCCCCGGGCGAGCGTTCCGAGGAGCGAGAGCGATTCGGGAGCCGGGCCGGTGCCGTCGTAGCTGACGTGTGCGGGCAGGTCCGCCGTGGTGATGGTGGGGGTCCTGGTGAGCACGACCGCCCGCTCGATGACGTTGCGGAGCTCGCGCACGTTGCCCGGGAAGGCGTAGCGCTTGAGGGCTTCCATGGTGTCGGGGGCGATGGCGGTGACGGCCTTGCCGTGCTCGACCGACAGCTCGCGCAGGAAGTGCTTGGCGAGCACGGGGACATCGGCAGCGCGCTCGCGCAGCGCGGGCAGCTCGATCTTGACGACGTTGATGCGGTAGTAGAGGTCCTGGCGGAACTTCCCCTCGCTGACCATCTGCTCGAGCGACTGATTGCTGGCGAGGATGACGCGGACATCGACCTCCGTGGTCTGGGTGGAGCCTACGGGCTCGAAGCGGCGCTCCTGCAGGACCCTCAGAAGCTTGAGCTGCATGGCGGGGGTGGCGGAGTTGATCTCGTCGATGAAGATGGTGCCGCCATCGGCCGCGAGGAACTTGCCTTCCTTGTCGGCGTGAGCGCCGGTGAAGGCGCCCTTGACGTGGCCGAAAAGCTCGCTCTCGAGGAGGGTCTCGGGGATGCTGCCGCAATGGATCTCGACGAAGGGCTTGCCGCGGCGGGGGCTGTTCTCGTGGACAGCGCGGGCGACCAGGCTTTTGCCGGTGCCGCTCTCGCCGGTCATCAGAACTGTGGCTTTGCTCGGCGCGACGGCCTCGATGAGCTCGTAGGCCTTCTGCATGCGGTAGTCACCGCCGACGATGCTGCCCATGCCGAAGCGCTGGTCGAGCCGCTCGCGGAGCAGGCGGTTCTCGGCGAGCAGCGCCTGCTGGCGCAGAGCCCGGCCGATCGCGAGGCGCAGCTCGGAATCCACAACAGGCTTGGAGAGGTAGTCCGAAGCGCCGGCGCGGATCGCTTCAACGGCGGACTCGATGGTGCCGTAGCCCGTGAGCATGATGGCGACGATGTAGGGGAAGCGCTCTCCCAGGGTGCGCAGCAGGTCGAGGCCGCTCATGGTCGGCATGGCGACATCCGACAGGACGAGGTTGTACGGCCGCGGCTTGCGCGTGGCGCTCGCGGGCGGGTTCTCGGCCTGGGCCAGAGCATCCAAGGCCTCAGCGCCGCCAGCGCAGGAGGCCACCTCGTGGCCCTCGGCTCGCAGGAACTCGACGAGCGAATCGGCGACGATCGGGTCATCATCGACCACGAGGATGCGGGCCTTGTCGGTGGTGGCGCC
>JBIPMO010000023.1:0-17840 GCA_044369085.1 Phycisphaerales bacterium | reverse complement strand
CTGCGGGGCGAGGCCGAGGCTTGGCTCGTCGAGCAGCAGCAGCCGCGGCTTGAGCAGCATGGCTCGTCCGATCGCGAGCATCTGCTGCTCGCCGCCCGAGAGCGTGCCCGCGTTCTGGTGGATGCGCTCCTTGAGCCGGGGGAAGAGCTCGAAGACGCGGTCGTAGTCCTTGGCGAGGCCCGCCGCATCGGCGCGGTGAGCAGCGCCGAGCTGAAGGTTCTCCTCCACCGTCAGGTTGGCGAAGATGCCGCGGCCTTCGGGGGCCTGGACGACGCCCAGGTGCACGATGTCGTGGGGCGCCAGGCGCGTCAGCGGGCGGCCCTCGTACTCGATGGTGCCGGCGGTCGGGCGGACCAGGCCGCTGATGGCCCGGAGCGTCGTGGTCTTTCCCGCGCCATTGCAGCCCACCAATGTGACGATCTTGCCCGTGGGGACGCTGATCGAGACACCGTGGAGGGCCTTGATCGCGCCGTAAGAGACGTGAAGGTCGCGGACTTCGAGCATCAGGCGGCCTCCGCGTCGTCTGTCGCGCCGAGGTAGGCCTCGATGACCTTGGGGTTCGACTGGATCTCGGCGGGGGTGCCCTCGGCGATGATCACACCGTAATCGAGCACCGTGATCCGCTCGCAGATGTCCATGACGACGCCCATGTCGTGCTCGATGAGAAGGATGGTGACATCAAACTGCTTGCGCACCTGGCGGACCAGATCGCGGAGCGCGACTTTTTCCTGCGAGTTCATGCCCGCCGCGGGCTCGTCGAGGAGGAGCACCTTGGGCTCGGTCGCGAGGGCGCGGGCGATCTCGAGCTTGCGCTGCTCGCCGTAGGGCAGGTTCCGCGCCTGTTCCTCGGTGCGCTTGGTGAGGTTGAACACGGCCAGGAGTTCGTGGGCGCGTTCGGTGATGGCTCGCTCCTCGCCCACGTGCCACGGGGTCCGCAGCAGGCTGCGGGCGAGGCCGTGCCGGGCCCGGACGTGCGCCCCCAGGCGAACGTTGTCGAGCACCGTGAGGTCGGGGAACAGACGGATGTTCTGGAAGGTGCGCGAGAGCCCCGCGCCCGCGATGGCGCTTGGGCGCTGCGAGGTGATGTCGCGTCCCGCGAGGGTGACCGAGCCGGCATCGGGCTTGTAGACACCCGTGAGCAGGTTGAAGACGGTCGTCTTGCCCGCCCCGTTGGGGCCGATCAGGCCGCGGAGCGAGCCCTTGGGCAGCGCGATCTCGAAGTTGTTGACGGCCTTGAGTCCGCCGAAGGACTTGCTGACCCCGGTCGCTCGCAGGGCGATCTCGGCGCTCGTCGCGGGCGATGCGTTCATGCGCCACCCCCGGCGGCGACGGCGGCGCGCCGAGCGGGCTTCTTGAAAGCCCGGCCGATGCCCTGCCAGAAGGAGCGCTCCCAGAGCTCCTGCACACCGAAGAGCCCCTGCGGACGCAGGATCATCATCAGGATGAGCGCGAGCGCGTAGATGATCATCCGATACGAACCGAGGTTGTACCCCTCGCTGACGGCCCACTTGGCGGCCAGGCCCAGCAGCAGGATCGCAGCGCCGAACAGGGCGAGGCGGGTCCAGGGCTTGTGCTGGGCGCCCCTGACCTTGCACACCAGAGCCACCACCGCGAAGCTCAGCGTGATGGCGGTGATCCCGGGCCAGGCGCTCAGCAGCGGCGTGGGATCGCGGAGCAGTTCGGGAAGAATGGTCACGATCGCCGCGGCGATGGTCGCCCCGCTGATCGACCCCAGCCCGCCGAGCACGACCATGATGATGATGTCAAAGGACTTCTGGAACCCCAGCTCGCCGGGGTTGAGCTGGACGCCGACGGTGTGCGCGAAGAGTCCACCCGCGACTCCGGCGAAGAACGCGGCGATCACGAAGGCCTTCACCTTGAAGGCGGTGGTGTTGACCCCCATGGCCTCCGAGGCGATCTCATCCTCGCGGATCGAGAGGAACGCACGCCCCATCGCCGAGCGCTTGATGCGGTAGGCCACGAGCAGGGTGAGCATCGTGAGCAGGCCGACCCAGAAGAGGCTGGTGTAAAAGGGCAGCCCGCTGAACCCCAGGGCGCCGCCCACATAGTTGGGCCAGACCCAGATGGGGACCTGCGCGATGTGCTCGGGGGACATGTAGTCGTCCACATTGAGCACGCCCGCCCAGGCCGGGATCTGGTCGAGGTGCTGCTGCGTCACGCTCGCGCCCTCGGAGAGCACCTCCTGCGTCTGGGACTGGAGCAGAACGCGCACGATCTCGCCGAAGCCCAGTGTCACGATGGCGAGGTAGTCGCCCTTCAGCCGCAGCGAAGGAAGCCCGACCACATAACCGCACACGGCCGCGATGATCCCGGCCGCGAACAGCGATCCGACGAAGAGCGCATCGGCCCCGGTGAGCCAGGCACCCTGGCGGTCATCGAGCATCCCGCTGAGCAGCCCGCCGTGCAGGCTGGCATCTCCGAAGAAGCGGAACGACCCGTAGTACATGATCATGGCCGCGGTGTAGCCGCCGACCATCATGAACGCGGCGTGACCGATCGAGAACTGGCCCGTGAAGCCGTTGACCATGGTCAGCGAGACGGCGAGCATCACGCTGATCCCGATGTCCAGGAAGATCTTGGAGTAGAAGGGGCCCAGGAAGGGCTTGACGAAAAGCTGGAGCAGGATCGCGATCACGACCACCAGCGCCACAGGCCACAACGAGGCCAGAGCGGTGGGGAGCAGCGAAGGCCGCAGCGCGGCCGATCGTTCGGCGAGGCGCATCACGGTCAGACCTTCTCCATCGGGGGCTTGCCCAAGAGGCCGCTGGGCTTGACGAGCAGAACGACGATCAGCAGCGAGAACACGTAGACATCGCGCATGGCGGCCGAGACGTACGCCGCGCCGAAGAACTCGAGCAGCCCGATCAGGATCCCGCCGAGCATGGCTCCGCGGATGTTCCCGATCCCCCCCACCACCGCCGCGACAAAGGCCTTGAGCCCCAGCAGCACCCACTGGGAGGCGGCGGTCTGGTTCAGCCCGGGGTATTTCTGTGAGTACAGGAAGCCCGCGGCCGCGGCGAGCGAAGCGCCGATCACGAAGGTCACGCTGAGGACCTTGTCGACGTTGATCCCCATCAGCGAGGCGGTGGTCGGCGAGTAGGACACGGCTCGCATCGCCCGGCCGAACTTGGTGTGGTGGACGAACCAGTCGAGCAGGAACATCAGCATCACGGCCGTGCCCGCCCCGATGAGATCGACGGGCCAAATCTTGACATCACCGAGCGTGAAGAGGGGTTCCGTGGCGGGGAGCAGCGTGGGCATGCGCTGCGGGCGCGTGCCGAAGAGCGCATCGAGCTGGCCCGCGTTCTGGAGCAGGAGCGAGACACCGATCGCGGTGATGAGCACGTTCAGCCGCGGCGCCTTGCGCAGCGGCTTGTAGGCCAGCCGCTCCAGGAGGAAGCCGACCAGCCCGCAGGTCGCCATCGAGCACAGCAGGACGAACCCGCCGGTGATGATCCCCGTGTCGCCGGCCTTCTTGACGAGCACGGCCCCCTGATACAGCCCGAAGGCGGCCCAGGCCCACACGGCGACGAGCACCATGGTGCCGGCGAGGCGTGTCTTGGTGATGCGGAAACGGCCCTCGTGCCCGAGGGATCTCCACATCGCGGCTTCGACCACGGTCGACGCGACCGCTCCGACGGTGAAGGCCCACAGGACCCACCAGAGCCACGGCGCGGCATGGCCCAGAGCGGCGCCTTCGGCCGCGCCCCAGCCCGCACCGAGGGCGACCGAGAACGAGACCCACGCCCCGAGCACGAAGACATCGCTGTGGGCGAAGTTGATGAACTTCAGGATGCCGTACACCATCGTGTAGCCCAGCGCGATGAGCGCGTACAGGCTGCCGACGGCGAGAGCATCGATAAGTGTCTGAAGGAAGCGATCCACGCGGGGGGGATGGTACTGGCCCCGGGGACGGTTGTCTCAGAGCAAACCGAGGCACGTCGCGGGCCCGACGGCGGCGCGTCAGCCGGCGATCAGCTCTCTCAGTCGAGCCGTGTAGGCGGCGCTCGGGGTGACCTTCCGCCGCGCCATCGCGGCCCGAGCGACCTCCATGAACTTCTCGAACCGGTAGGGCTGGCGGTTCACCTGCCCCGCCCCGTCGGTGACCCACTCGAAGCGTCCCACGGTGGTGGGCGGGGTCAGGGCGGCGAGCATCGACCCGGTCCCAAAGACGCTGCCAGTCATGATCCTGGTCATGATGGCGGTCTTGACGTGGTCGCCGATGATCGCGCCCAGGAACTGCAGGCCCGTGCGTGTGCGGGTCGCGTTGGGGGCGTGCTGAGCGATCACCTGGTCGTAGGTGTTGAGCAGGTTCGAGTTGGTGGTCCCCGCCCCAAGATTGGCCCACGAACCGACCCAGCTGTCCCCGAGGTGCCCATCGTGGGACTTGTTGGCGAGCCCCTGGAAGATCGTTCCTCCGACCTCCCCCGCGACCTTGCACACCGGGCCGATGGCGGTGTGGGCCTTGATGATCGCGCGGTCGAGGATCGTCGTGCCCTGGCCGATGTAGGCGGGCCCGACGATGATCGCGCCCGGTCGGATCGTGGCGTGATCGTCGATGACGATCGGCCCGTCTCCGGCATCGAGCACCACCGAGGGGTACAGGAGCGCATCGGGGCTGATACGGATGTTCTCATCCGAGACGGCGATCACGCCCGCGGGGAGTTCCTGCCTCGTCCCGGCCATGAGCACGGAAAGATCAAAGTCCAGGCATGCATCACGGAAGCGGATGACATCCCAGGGGAAGTGGATGAGCGCGGGCTCATCGTGGTCGATGCAGCGGATCTTGTCGGGGAGCGCGCCCGATCCCAGGAACGCGGCGGCCCCGTCGGCGGCCATGCTCGCGACGATGACTTGTCCGGATGAACGTTCGACCAGCGCGGTGGATGGTTCGATCTGCAGCGCCTGATCGGGCAGCAGCGGACACCGGCCATTGACAAGGGCGACCTGGCCGCGTCCGATGAGCGACCGCGGATCGACCACCGGCGTGCCCGAGTGCTCGGCGACGAGCGCCATCATCGCCTTGGGCACCGCGACGCCTGTCGGCGGCGCTCCGGCCAGCGTCAGCACGGCCGCCTGACGCTCGAAGGTCGTGAGAGCCCCGGTCCGCACCTCGAAGGCGGCGCGAAGGTCGGTCATGGCCCCCAGGGCCGCAACGCCGTCGTCGAAGACGATCACGCTTGACATGCGGCCAAGTGTAGCGGCGTGCGGCCCGCCGGCCCCCGTGCCGAGCCGCGATCCCGCAGCGCGTGCCGTACACTTAGCCCGCATGCGTGCCCTGCTGCTCGACTTTGACGGGGTGATCGTGGATTCCGAGCACCTGCACGACCTGGCCCTGCGCGAAGTGTGCGAGCCGCTGGGGTTCACGTGGCAGGGCGATGCCTGGGTTGGCTGGCCCGATGCCGAGGTGCTCATCGAACTGCACCGTCGCCGCGGCGAGGCCCTGCCCGCCGAGCGGCTGGCGACGCTTCTCGAGCAAAAGACGTCCGTGGTGCTCGCGCAGGTGAGCGACCAGCGCTATCGGGCGTATCCCGGTGTTGTCGAACTGATCCGCGAAGCGGCCCGCGCGGTGCCGGTCGCCGTGTGCTCGGCGGGGCTGCGCGGGCAGATCGTCCCGGTGCTCGAGTTCCTCGGGATCGCCGGCGATATCGGGGTGGTGGTCGCCTTTGAGGACACTGCCAGGAGCAAACCGGACCCGGCCCCGTACCTGCTCGGGGCCTCGCGCGTGGGGGTCCCGCCGCACGAGTGCGTGGCGATCGAAGATTCACCGCGCGGCGTCGCATCGGCCAAGGCGGCCGGGTGCACGGTGATCGCCGTCGCTCACACGTCCCCCGTTGAGCGCCTTTCGGCGGCCGATCTCGTGGTCGGGAAGATCGGGGAGCTCACGCTCGCATCGCTTCGCGCAGCATCAGCGCGGGCGCGGGCATGACCCGGCCCGTGGCCAACCTGCGGCTGTTCGTGGCGCTCTACCCGCCCGTTGAACTCGCTCGGGCACTCATCGACCACGCCGAGCGGGCTGACCTGCCATCGCGGCGGATGGTCCGGGAGGATCAGGTGCATCTGACGCTGCAGTTCATCGGCGATACGCCATCACGCGAGATGGATTCGGTGATCGAATCTGTCCAGCGCTCCGCGAGCGGGATCGGGGGCTTCGCTTTGCAGGTCGAGGGCCTGATCGCGCTCCCTGATCGCGGAGCGGCGCGGCTGGTGGCCGCCCGAACCAGCGCCCCGCCGCAACTGCTCGAAGTCCACCGCCGCCTGGCGCACCGTCTGGCCCGCAACGTCCGCGAGCGGGCGGGCGACCGCTTTCTGCCTCACCTCACGCTCGCCCGTTTCACTTCGCCGGCCGAGGCTCGGCCCGAAACCGCCCCCCTGGACCTTGGCCACTTCGATGTCCATGAGATCGTGCTCATGCGCAGCACCCTTCACCCCGAGGGCGCGGAGCACCACGCCGTCGAGCGGGTTTCACTGGGCTGAGCGGAAGCACCCATGCCCGCAGCGCGTTCCAGCAACGCTATTGCCCGGCGGACGCCGCGTGCCCGATGTCCGTCGCGGCCATGGCCAGCGCTGCATCCTTGGCGCAGTGCCAGCACCATGTGGCGGGATCATCAAGGTCCAGCGAGCTTTGCTTTTGTGGAGGCGGCTGCGGGATGTTCCGCATCCGCGCCAGGAACTCGGTCTGGAAACGGGCCTCGTAGGTTTCCAGGCCGCCCTGCGCGATCCGCTCGCGGAACCCCTCGGATTCGAGCCGCTCTCGGATGATGCCGATGCGCGTCTCGGGGTTCGGGTGCGTGCTCTGCCACTCCGGCGGGGTCTTGCCCTTGCTCTCGGCGGCCAGCACCTGCATGACCTCCATCATGCCCTTGGGGTGGTAGCCCGCGCGGGTCATGTAGCGCATGCCGAGCTTGTCCGCCTCGTTCTCCTGGTCGCGACTGAACTTGAGCGCGTACGTTCCGCTGGCGTTGACGAGCACATCGACGGCCGAGGCCATCGCCGAGTCGTTGCCCGCGAACACGCTCCCCACCCCCGCGATCACAAGCGTGGGCAACTGGTTCTGGATCGACCGGTCGGCGTGCTCGGCGGTGACGTGACCGATCTCGTGCCCGAGGACGCCCGCGAGCTGGGCCTCGCTCGTGAACTTCTCGGCCAGCGCACGAGAGATGAACACCTGCCCGCCCGGCAGTGCGAAGGCGTTGATGACCGGCGAGTTCAGGAGCGTGAACTTCCAGGGCATCGACCGGTAGTCCCCCTCGGTGTGCTGCACCATGCTCATGGCGACACCGGTCACGTAGGCGTTGATCGCGGGGTCGGTCACGGCGCCGCCGTATTCCTGCGTCAGCTGCGGCGCTGCTTCCTGCCCGATCGCGATCTCGTCCTCGCGCGACAGGTAATCAAGCTGCGATCGCCCCGTGGCGATGTTGGTCGTGCAGCCCGACTGGATCGCCGCGGCCGCCGCCAGAACGATCAATGAAACCACGTGCCCGGTGCGGAGTGTGCTGTGCATCGCAATAGCCTACATACCCAGGGGGGGCCGGGATGCCACCGCGTGTTCGGGCTGACCTCGCGGCTCGTTCAGACCTACGATGATTCGATGGCCGCACCGACAGCAACTCCTCCAGCGATGCCGGACCGCCCGCCCGCGAACGGGGCTTCCCCCGCCTGGACCGGCGATGAACTGGCTCGCGATCCGCACGCCAACGCCGCCAAGGCGGACAAGGTCCGACGGATGTTCGCCGCCATCGCGGGCAAGTACGACCTCAACAACCGTGTGCACTCGTTCGGTCTGGATCAGGCGTGGCGCCGGGCCGCCGTCCGCTCGGCCGACCTCAAGCCCGGCGACATCGTCCTGGATGTCGCGTGCGGGACGGGCGACCTCACCCGAGCCTTCGCCGATGGCGGGGCGGCCAAGGTCACGGGGCTGGACTTCACCCCTGAGATGCTCCAGATCGCTCGCCAGAAGCGGCTTGCGCCCGCCTCGTCCGCATCCCAGCAGCAAGAGATCATCAACTACGTCGATGGCGACGCGACGAGGCTTCCGTTCCAGGATGCATCGTTCGATGTGGTCAGCATCGCGTTTGGAATCCGCAACGTTTCGGATCCCGCCGCTGCGCTGGGCGAGTTCAGGCGCGTGCTCAGGCCCGGTGGGCGATTGATCATCCTCGAGTTCGGGACGCCGAAGTTCCCCCCCATCCGCTGGGCCAATCACTTCTACACCTCGGTGGTGATGCCCCGCACCGCCACTCTCATCAGCGGTGACAGCAGCGGCGCCTACCACTATCTCCCCCGCAGCGTGCAGACATTCATGGAGCGCGAGCAGATGACGTCCGCGATGCGGGCCGCCGGGTTCACTCATTGCACCTACCGCTCGCTGACCTTTGGTGTCTGTTTGTGCTACCGCGGCATGGTGGGCTGAAACGCTCGGTTGGGCGAGCCAAGCGCTCCGATTGAGCCCTGAGCAAGACCCATTCGCGGGAGTCCGGTGCTTATCGGATGGCCCGGATCCCCCTGAACGTGATGGCGGCCGGGAATACCCGTTCCAAGGGGCTGCGAAGGCTGTTATTACCGGACCTGCGAGACTCGATTCCGACGTTCACTGATTCATCGACCGGCTCGCAAGCCGACGATGTACTAGCCGCTAGAGATCACCGGCTGCGGAGCACGCCGGCCACCGACCTCGTCCTTCCCGAAAGCGGAGCGCTTCGGGCCGGGCCGTGATGCTTCGGAGCCACCGCGTGAACTACGAGTCCTTCATTGAGCGGCTGTTCGAGTCCCTGGTCAGCGGTGATCGCGATGGCTCGCGTCGGATCGTCGAGGAGGCACGGGCCCAGAACGCCAGCGCCGAGGAGATTCTCAGCGAGATCCTCTGGCCCGCCTACGAGTCGGTCGAGAAGCTGCACCGTTCGCACCAGATCGAAGCGCTGTCGCACCACTTCGCGACGCGCCTGCTGCGCATGCTCGTTGATCAGGTCGGGCAGAACCTGCAGCGTCAGGCGACCCGCGGCCGCCGCGTCTTTGCCGCCTGTGGCCCCAACGAGGCCGACGAACTCGCGGCCCAGATCGCCGTGGACATGCTCGAGTCTCACGGCTTCAGCATGTCCTTCTGCGGCGGTGGCATCGCCTCGGATGAACTGCTCGAGCACATTCAGAAGACCCAGCCCGATGTCCTGCTGATGTTCGCTTCGGCGCCATCGGACCTGCCAGAGATCCGCGGGCTCATCGACACGCTCAACGAGATCGGCGCGGTGCGCAAGCTGCAGATCGTGGTGGGCGGCGGCGTGTTCAACCGTGCTGAAGGGCTCGCCGCGGAGATCGGCGCCGACCTGTGGGCCACGACCCCCCGCGAACTTGTGAGCGCGATGATCAACGAGCCGCAGCGCCGCGCCGCGGCGACGCAGCACAGCGTCGGCAAGAAGCGCAAGGTGCGGGCCGCGGCCTGACGCGGCCGAGCGGCCACGGGGCCGATCGCATCGGTCCTGTCTCGGCGGAACGCCCCCTCGCCCCGAGGGGGGCATCGAGCGGGCGACTCACCACCCCATCGCACGACCCCACATCGCGATATTGATCATCGGCCAGGCCAGGTGCCACAGCCCGCGCGGGTTCTCGACCACGGCGTTCACCGCCGCCTCGCTGAAGACCTCGCGAGCGAATGAGCCGTCGCGCAGCGCTTCGGCCTGGTCCCCCACCCACTCCTGGAACGGCAGCGGGAAGCTCGCCTTCGGGCGCTCAAGAACCGCCGCAGGGACGCTGCTCGCGAACGCCTCGCGCAGCACGATCTTGGTGCGCGATCTCGTGCGCCGCCAGGTGGCGACGCCCACGCCGCCGGGCTCGTCGGCCGCGCCTGTGGCGGACGCGACAGAGGCTTCACCGTACTTGAGCGCCATGGGCAACCGCTCGGCCTCGGCCGCGACCTCGGCATCCGCGAACGGTGTGCGCCCCTCGACCCCGGCGAGCATCGTTGCCGTGTCAAGCCGCTGCAGCAGCCCGGCCAGATTGATGCGCCGGTGCACTCGCAGGTGCGCTGCAATACCGTGATCGCCGCATTCACTTGACGCCCGCGCGAACTCGTCGTCGTAGAAGGATTCGAGCCAGCGGTCCTCCTCGGCGGCCTCCCACGCTCGTTCACTCAGCACGCCGTGCTTGAAATCAGGGGGCACCCACGCGTTGGATCGCAACTGGAACACCCCGGGGGAGCACGCCTTGGCCTCATCGGCGACGAAGCGAGCCGCCTGATCCATCGGGCCTTCGTAGCCCGCGAACAGCTCATCCGCCCCTTCGCCGCTCAGCGTGACGATGCAACCACGTTCCCGCAGCAGGCGAGCGACCTCGTAGATCGCGACTTCGTTGGGTGTCGAGAGCGGTGAGGACATCCGCTCGACCATCCACCTCCAACGTTCGGCGAAGAGGCCGCGGGTGATGTGGGCCTCGGCGTGCCGAGTGCCCAGTGTCGCGGCGGCGAGGCGAGCCATGGACAGGTCATCCGACCCGTCACCGCCCGGGACGGGGCATCCGGCGGCGAAGGTCATGAGGCCCGGCGCCTCCCGGCGCGCCACGGCGGCGACGATCGTGCTGTCGAGCCCGCCCGAGAGCAGGGCGCACATGGGCACATCCGCCCGAAGCTGCCGCTTGATGGAGTCGGTGACCGCCGTTCGCACGCGCTCGACCGCGCGCTCGGGCTCCGGATCAGCATCGAGCACACGCTCGCCGCGCCACCAGTCGACGAGTCGAACCACCGGCTCCCCGCCCCGCGAGGCCAGATCGCACTGCATCATCTGGCCGGGACGCAGAGCGTAGATGTCCTCAAAGAGCGTCTCGTTGCCGAGCACGGTGCGGATGGTTGTGAGGTACGCGCTGATCACCCTCGCGTTTGGCCGCGCGGCGGCGATCGCGGCCAGGGGCCGCACCTCGCTCGCGAAAGCGATCTCGCCCCCGCCCGCCCGGAAGTACAAGGGTTTCACCCCGAGTGCATCCCGGGCCAGGGTGAGCGTGTGCATGCGCGTGTCGTAGATGGCAAGGGCGAACATCCCACGCAGCCGCGCGAGCGCTTCGGTCCCCCACTGCGCCCACGCGTGCAGCACGGTCTCGGTGTCGCAGGCGGAACGGAAGGCAACCCCGCGCCGCGATAGTTCGGACCGAACCTCGGCATCGTTGTAGATCTCCCCGTTGTAGACCAGCGCAAACCGGGGTGCCGGGCTTTCGTGGTCGCCGCGCCGGGCTGCGGTGGATTCGCCGGGACCTACCGCCTGGTCGCCCAGCAGCATCGGCTGCCGGCCGGCATGCGAAGTATCGATCACCGAGAGCCGCCGGTGGGCGAGCACGATGTTCTCGTGCCGCCAGATCCCCGCATCATCCGGCCCGCGATGAGCGAGCATGTCGCGCAGACGAGCCACCGCCGCGTCGTCGAGAGACGGTGTTCTTCCCCGGACCGCGGCGATGCCGAAGATCCCGCACATGTGCCTGTTGCTGTTCCTCTTTCCACGGCCCGGGCAGCCGGACCTTCAACCCTGTTCGATTCTGGCGACCGCTGCGCCGGGGCGGGACATTCCGCATCTGAATCATCGACTCACCGGCTGATGGAGCGCAAGCGCTGCCGCGACGCCCCACCGGAACCGGCGACTGCTACACCCGCTCGAAGCGCCAGCGAGCCCCTTCGGCTCGGCCCGTGAACCGCCGGGCCTGGCCATCGACCACCAGTTCGATCTCGATTCCCCCGGTCGACCGGCTCAGCACCCGGCCTTCGCCCCGCCAGACCGCGGTGACTCGCCCGCGGCCGGCACCTAGTTCCCCTTCGAAGCGCAGATAGAGCCTGCGATGGGCTTCGAGAAGCTGGGCATCAAAGGGGCCATTGGCATCCCAAGGGAGCGGCTGGATTCGGAACGCCACCAGATCGCGGATCTGGTCGCCATCCACCCCGGCGGTGGCGATCAGCCAGTCGTGATGCCACGACCCATCGGGGAGTTCATGCCTGAGGATCGCGGCGGTGGGCATGGTTGCGGGCCAATCCTTTAGACTGTGACAGGCCGATAAGGATACGGCTGATCCCCCGGAGACCCCCTCGATGACCATGCGCAAGGCCGCGGCACTGCTGTCCGCAACCCTCCTGATGTCCCCCGCGTTCCTGCCGCTCGGCGGCTGCCAGAGCAGCGGCCCGCGTGCGTTGCACATGATCGAAGCCAGCGGCGACCGGGCCCTGGAAAAGGGGGACACGGCGACGGCCGAGAGCGAGTACGCCGAGGTCGTCGCCCGCGACCCTGCTCGCTGGCACGCCCGGCTTCAGTACGGCAAGGCCTTGCTCGCCAACGGTAAGCCCCGCGATGCCCGCGAACAGCTTGAGATCGCGTACACCCTCAAGCCCAAGAACCCCGAAGTGATCGAGAACCTGGGGCTCGCGATGGCGGGCAGCCGCGACTACGACGGTGCGATCCGCCTGCTCCGCTCCCTGGCGGAGGATCGCAAGCGGGCCGCCGATTGGACCCGTCTGGGACGGGTCGCTCTGGAAGCCAAGGATGTCGACACCGCTGAAAAGGCCTTCCTGACCGCCCCGCTCGCCGATGGCGGGCAGGATGTGAACACGCAGATGGAGCTGTACCGCTTCTACATGGCCACCGATCGCCCGGACATGGCTCTGGATCGTCTGCGCACGTCGCTCTGGCTTGAACCGAACAACCAGGCCATCCAGAACCTGATCAAGGAAGCGGGCCACGAACCGACGCGAGAGTTCGCGATTCGCCCGCCCGAGCAGTCCTCGCAGCGGCTGCCGGACCCGTTCATGCCGCGGCCCGCACGGTAGATGTTCGAAGACTGTTGCTTCAGCCCCACCGTGGCGCGGCAGCCTTGCATGCGGCTGTGTCGCATCCATGCCGACAAGCTTGTGTGGCTTGCGTGGCCAGCCCAATGAGATGCTGGTTTCAGTAAATTTTCCCGTTTGCGAGATCGAACCGGAGGAAACCTCCCATTCTCTCGCGACAGGCATACAACGTGCAAGAACATGCCGCGGCTCGTGCTTTCTTCACGAACTCGTAGCGCAATCGACACTTCAATCAACGGGATGTGAGGGTACCTTTTCGCCCCCGCAAGGCGAGCTATTCGCCGATTTGAATGTGAAACCACTCAGGAGGAGCATCGATGAAGCACGTCGCGTCTGTTCTCGCCGTGGCCGCTCTGGCCGTTCCCGCGTTCGCTGGATCCGTCTCGGGCTCCGGCAGCGTCAGCCTCTTCGGGGTGAGCTACCCGATCACCACCTGGGGCATCTCCACCGACTCGAACCCGTCGGGCCTGCCCGCCTCGTTCGGGGCCGAGGGCATGACCTTCTTCGGCGGCAACCTCTACGTTTCCCACGATCACGATGCCAACCGCGGCGACGGCAAGCTCGTCCGCTACACCCCCGGGGCCGGCGGCGACCTGAGCGCCCCCACCGCCATCACCATGGGCAACGGCCCCTACGGCAAGTGGGGCGCTGAGGGCATCACCGTGAACGACTCGGGCTCGGGCTTCGGCTCGTTCCTGAGCGGTTCGGCCCCCGCGATCGCGGGCGTCGACACGCAGGGATCGCCCGACTTCTTCGGTGTCTTTGACTCCGGCAACCCCGGGTCGGTCATCACCTCGCAGGTCTCGGTCACCACCGGTCTGGATGACATCGCGTGGGTCGGCTCGCGCAACCAGTTCGCCGCCATCGAGGACGGCGCGGGGACATCCGCCTTCCTGCGCTACTTCGATCACACCTCTTCCTCGATGACCGTGACCGCCGGCAGCACCTCGCTCATCGCCGGCGCCAAGGGCATCGCGACCATCAGCGCCAACTTCGCCCAGCTCCTGACCGGCCTGACCATCACCACGGCTCAGGCCCTGGTCGTGGTCTCCGAGCTCGAGGCTCTCGCGGTGTACGACACCAACGGAGTCCAGATCGGCACGACTCAGTCGCTCTCGTCCTACATCCCCGCTTCTGGCGAGCTTGAGTCGGTCGCGGTCGATGAGGCTAACGGCCTGCTGTTCGTCGGTGACGAGGCCGGTCGCGCGGTGCATGTGCTGGCGATTCCCGCTCCGGGCGTTGCCGGCCTCTTCGGTCTCGTCGCCGTCGCCGGCCTCCGCCGCCGTCGCGCCTGATCCTGATTGCGATTTGACCCGTATCCGGCTCTGGAAGGGTCATTTCGGTGATTCACGCCCCGGGCGCGATGCCTTCCCGCGTCGCGCCCGCTTTGCTCCTGGCCCCAAACTTTGCGCGATCTTCAAGCTTTCCGCGCGGCGGCCGGGCCGGCGTTGCGCGATCATGCGGCCGGAGGATCCAAAGCCCGACGGAGACCCCTGCCCCGATGAACCAGAACTCTTGCCGCCGTAGCGATCCTGGCTTCACTCTGATCGAGGTGCTGGTCGTGATCGCGGTCATCTCCGTGCTGATCGGGATCCTGGTGCCCGCACTCTCCAAGTCGCGGCAGTCGGCGCAGACGGTCGAGTGCCAGAGCAACCTGCGGCAGTGCATGGTTGGCGCGAGCGCGTACGCATCGGAGAACGAGGACTACTACTCGTCGGGTGCGTGGCAGAACGCATCGGCAGCGCTCTCGTTTGGCCCGATGGAGGACCTGATCCCGGTGACCGGGACCCGGCGTGCCTCGGCGGGCTGGGTCCGCGACCTGATCCGTATCGAGGCCGGCATCCCCGGGCGGCAGCTCTGCCCGGGGAGCGAGGCGAAGTTCACCGAGGTGCTCAAGTTCAAGGAGATGCGCAACGGCTGGAAGCGCTACACCCCGGCGCAGGTCGATCAGATGATCGACGCGGGCTACAACACCAACTACGCGCAGTCGTGGTACATGGCTTCGACGGCGATGCTCGACCCTTCGGCGAGCAGCACGGCCGACCGGCGCACGCGCGTGATCGGCCCACTCAAGGCCACCAGCATCGTGGCGACCTCGCCGTCGCGCGTGGCGATGCTCGGGGATGCTCGCACCGACAACGCGCAGATCCAGAGCGAATGGGTGGCGTACAAGGGCCAGCTCTCTCCGGGCGCCGAGTCGATCACCGACGGCCCGCTGCCCCAGGCCGTCACGAACGACCGCGGGTACAGCGCGACGGGCAGGCAGGACTGGAGCGAGTTCGGCCCGGCTCACGGGTCATCGGCCAGCAAGGTTGGTTCGGGGGGCGGGTCGTCGGCGAGCCAGAACATCTCGCACAACAAAGGGTGGGGGAACGTGGTGTTCGCCGATGGCAGCGTCGCGACCTTCTTCGACAACATCCTGTCGGACGGCCACTTCGGATCGACCGGGCTCGGCGATGTGCGCGACGGGTGGACCTTCTGGCAGGCGAGCCCCGAGGTCGACGACCGCCTGTTCGGCGGCGACCTGCTGGGCCGGGGGATCAAGTTCTGAATCAGTTGGATGATTGGAGCTTTCACATTCATCGCGGGCGGAATCGGGGCGAGCGTTCGCCCGGCCCGTGCCGCCCAGAGTTGCAAGGGAGATGAGAGAGATGATGCGCGCACTGACTTCCCTCGCCGTGATCGCCGCGATCGCCGGCACCGCTTCCGCCGGGGCCGTCCCGTCGGTCAACCTGTTCGGCCAGCAGTACCGCGTGGCGCGGTTCACGATCCATGAGGGCGTGAGCTTCCCCAACCCGCACCCGTTCCGGACGCAGCAGACGCTGCCGATGGTCGAGATCGAGGGGACCCATTACCTGGGCAACGACCGCATCCTGTTCTCTTCCGACGGGCTTGACATCTTCGGCCCCGGCGCGTGGAAGAACTTCGTCGTCGAGGCGAGGTTCCTCAAGAACGGCGCGGGCGACTACATCGGGCTTGAGTATGTCCGCACGGTCGTGATCAGCGACGGCGGCGACCCGAATCTGGACGGCGTCGCGGGCCCCGCCGGCGGCTGGGACCTCTCCCCCTCCGGCCTGACGATCAACCCCACGGCCACCGGCCTGGGGGCGGGCGGCAACCTGCTGATCACCGATACGAACATCGAGGGGATCCGCGGGTACACCCTCGCCGCCGGCACCGGCCCCCAGAACTCGCAGACCTGCCCGCTCCCCTTCGGCCCGACCTGCAACGCTGGCACCGGCTGCGGTCAGGCCAACTCGTTCCGATTCAACTGCTTCATGTCCACCTCTCCGAACACGAACAACGAGGATCTGGCGTTCGTTCCCGTGAACGGCGGCGAGTTCTTCAACATCTGGCAGGACTTCCCCTTCTACGTCTCGCGCCACTCGCTAACCGGCGCGTTCCTCGGGCAGTTCCCGATCGGCAACACCTCCTTCGGCGAGCCCAAGGGGATCACCTTCGGCCCCAACAGCCCGCTCTTCCCCGCGGCGTTTCAGACGGGCGTGGGCGCCGTGATGGTTGGGTTCGATGATGTCGGGCCTTCGCTGGAGGTGTTCGACACCAACGGCGTCAGCCGGGCGTATGTCGACCTGGTCACTCCCGGTGTCAACGGCGTCATCGACCCGCCCCCCGGCGGCGATGATGTCTACTTCTTCGGCGACCGAGCCGATTACGTGGGCATCCCGATGCAGATCGAGTCCGTCGCGAGCGACCCCGCCACCGGCCGCCTTTTCATCACCGTGCAGTCCAACGTCTACGACAACAACTTCCTGTACGTGCTGACCCCGGACTTCCCTGCTCCTGACTCGGATCAGGATGGCGTGCCCAACGCGAGCGACAACTGCCCGACCGTTGCCAACACCGACCAGTCGGACATCGATAGCGACAGCGTCGGCGATGTGTGCGACAACTGCCCGACCGTGGCCAATGCGTCGCCCGTGCCTAACGGCAACACCGGGCTGGGGCTCGGCTGCTCGTGCCCGGGCGATGCGAATCGCGATGGCAACGTGAGCTTCGCGGACATCACCGCGGTGCTCGCGAACTTCGGGAACGCGTACGCCTACCCGGTGGTCCTGCCCGCGGTCGCATCGGGCGATGCGGACAACAACGGCACGGTGTCCTTCGGTGACATCACCGTCGTGCTCTCGAGCTTCGGCACCAACTGCAACTGATCGCGGGCGGTCATTGATCAAGAGCACGAGCGGGCGTCCTTCGGGACGCCCGCTCTTTCATTGGGTGCTGCGCCGGTCCGACGTTCCCAGAACCCGAGTCAGCGGGGCAGCTTCAGTGCCCGTTCGACTCCGGCCCAGGGGATGTACTTGAAGTTCTGGTTGCCGCCCGCGTTGAAGCCATCCTGGACGACCAGCATGCCCCGAGCAAAGCCCGGACCGAAGTCGGTGGGCGAGACATCAAGCCCATCGGTCTCCTCGGCCCCGTCGATCTTGCCTCCAGGCCCGACGATGAAGGAACCCAGGTAGGCATTGGGAGGCTGGCGATCAAAGACCGCGAACGAATGGTCCCCTTGGGACGAGACGAGCAGGTAGCCACGCGTCGAATCCACCCGGAAGATCGAGATCCCTTCGACATCGGGAACCAGCGAACTGTGCGGGCGGACGTCGATGATCTTGATCGGCGGGAGCGAGATATCTTCACCCGCGGCCGGAACCATCCAGACGCCACCCTTCTCTTCGCCGACATAGATGACCCCGCGATCGTCATCGGACACCATCCCCTCGGTCTGAGAAGCAAAGGGAATCGTGCGGAGCAGCCGCGCCGCGGGCTTGCCGTCGGGCGCAGTTCCCAGGCGGTAGTGCTGAACGGGGCCCGCCTTCTCACCGACAAACACCTCCGCAGCCCCGCTCGCGGGGTCACGGCGGAGGCAGAAGCCGTAGACCTCGACCAGCCCGGTCGGAAAGCGGTCCAACCCCGCCAGAGGGACAAGGGCTCCCGTCCCGGGCTGCACCTCGTAGAGGACCACGGAGTTGTCGGTGCGGTTGCTGGCGGCGACGAGATC
>JBIPMO010000022.1:0-17952 GCA_044369085.1 Phycisphaerales bacterium | reverse complement strand
CTCGCTGGTGCCGCGGTAGACGGCGACGAGCGGCGGCTCGCCCAGCGCGCGGCGGCGGTCGATGTTCTCGAGCACCACGTTGGCGTTGTCGACGACCACCCCGGTCGCGAAGGCCAGGCCCGCGAGCGAGATGACGTTGAGCGTGCGCCCGGTCACCAGCATCACCAGGAATGTCCCGATGATCGAGATCGGGATGCTGATGACGATGATCAGCGTGCTCTTGGCCGACCGCAGGAAGATGAGCAGGGAGAGGGTGGTCAGGATGGCGGCGGCCCAGAGGTTGTCGACCACCAGGTCGATCGCCGAGGTGATGTAGGTCGTCTCGTCGTAGACCTGGCGGATGCGCAGGTCGAGTCCGACCTTGGGGTCCAGCCGCGGCATGATGTCCTTGCGGACCTCATCGAGCCGCAGGCGCACATCGGCCATGACATCCATGACGTTGGCCCCGCTCTGGCGGATGACGTTCATCGCGAGGCAGGGCTGGCCGAGCGACCGGACGAAGCCGCGCATCTTCTCGTAGCCGACCTCGACGGACCCCACATCGCGCACGTAAACGGGCAGGGGGAGGCCGGCCTGATCGGTCGCGGGCGGGCGGTAGGCGACGACCGTGTCCAGCACCTCATCCCCGGTGGCGAACTGGCCGACGACGCGGACGCGGTAGTCGCGCTTTCCTTCGGCGATGGTGCCCGCCGAGACGTTGCGGTTCTCGGCTCGCAGGGCCTCGATGACCTGGCTGATGCTGATGCCGCGCTGGGCCAGGCGCGTGGGGTCGACGAGGACGCGGACTTCCTGCTCGCGACCGCCGTAGATGTTCACCTCGGCCACGCCGTCGATGCGCTCGATGAAGGGCTTGACCTCGCGGTCCATGGGGGTGAAGAGCGTGGTGATATCGAAGTCTTTGTGCTCTTCGAGCTTGGCCGGATCGACATCGATGATGATCCACGCGATGGCGTTCTCGGATGAGCCATCGGCGGCCTTGATGAATGGCTCGTCGACCTCGTCCGGATAGTCGGGCACCTGGCGGAGCGCATCCGAGACGTCCTGGAGTGCGCGGGTGATGTCGGCGCCGACGTAGAACTCGAGGGTGATCTCGGAGGCGCCCTCGCGGCTGACGGACTTCATGGAGCGCAGGTTCGAGACGTTCTTGAGGCGCTCTTCCTGCTCCTTGGTGATCTCGTCGACGATCTCCTGCGGGCTGCGGCCCGGCCAGTTGGTGGTGACGGTGACGATGGGGCGGTCGACCGTGGGCGTGAGCTGGATGGGGATGGCGCTCAGGCCGATGAGGCCGAACATCACGATGAGGATGACCCCCACCGCGATGGCGACCGGGCGCGAGATGGCGAACTTGACCGGGTCCATCAGCGGGATCCTCCGGAGGGGGCCGCGGCGGGGGTGGGTTCAGCGGCGGGGGCGGAGGCATCGAGCAGCTTGAGCGGCTGGCCGGGGAAGACGCGCTCGTTGCCCTGGGTGATGATGTTCATCCCGGGCTTGAGGACGGGCGAGCGCACGACCACGCGGTCACCGACCGCGAACATCGATTCGATCGGCGCGACCGCCGCGACGCCGCCGCCATCGAAATAGACGTACGAGCCGGCATCGTTGCGCATGACGGCGTCCTTGTGGATCGTCAGGACATCGGCGGGCTCGCCCGTGGGCACCATGCCGATGACGCTCATGCCGGGCTTGAGCCGGCCCTTGCCCGGTGACTGCGGGCCGGCGTTGTCGACGCGGACGCGCACGCGGAAGGTGCGGGCGAGGCGGTCACCCTCGGCGAGGATCGTGACGTTGGAGACCGACAGCGTGTCCGCGATGGCGGGGATGCGCAGCTCGACCGCGCTGCCGGAGCTCGCGAGCGCCCCGATGAACCGCTCGGGGACATCCAGGAACGCATCGACCGCGCTGAGCGCCACCATGTCGACGACGGGGTCGCCCTCGCCGAGCCACTGGCCAACCTCGGTCCGCTTGGCCACCACCGAGCCATCGAAGGGCGCGACGATGCTGGTGTTGAGCAGGCGACGCTCGGCAAAGTGGAGGTCCGCCTTGGAAGAGAGCTGGTCCGCCTCGGCCTGGGCCAGGCGGGCCTTCTCTTCGGCGACGCGTGTCTTGGCATCATCGACCTCGTTCTGCGAAGCGCCGCTGCGCGAGGAGAGGTCTTCGAGGCGGGAGAGATCGCGCTGGGCCTTGAGCACCTGGGCCTGGCGTTCCTGGACCTGGGCCTCATCGCTCGCGACCTCGGCCCGCAGGCGCTCGACATCCAGGCGGCGCAGTTCATCATCGAGGCGAGCGATGACCTGGCCCGCCTTGACGGCGTCGCCGGCCTCGACCTCCATGGCCACGACCTGCCCGGACTCTTCGGTGGCGACCTCGGCCCGCTTGACGGCTCGGAGTTCACCCGTCACCTCGCGGCGCTGCTCGATCCTCTCCTGGCGCACGGCGTCGACGGCGACCAGCGCCGGGGGCGGGCCGCCCTGTCCCAGGGCCGGGATGCTGGCGAGCAAGACAAGGGCCGAGGTGGACCAGATGCGCGTTGCACGACTCATGGCAAGGTCTCCGAAACCGCCCGCGAGGGGGCGGCGAGCAGTTCAGTCTCGAGCTTCTCCAGATTGCCGATCAGCCGCTCGAAGTCGGCTTCGAGCCGAGCGGCGCCTTCGCGGGGGATCCCAAGGAGGAAAGCGGCGGCGAAGCGCTCCGCCCGGCGCTTTGTTTGCTCATGAAGGGCCCGGCCGCGATCGGTCAGCCGCACCCGCAACCCGCGACCGCCGCCCGGGGTAGCCGAGCGCACGAGCAGGCCATCCTGTTCCATGGCGGCGACCATCCGGCTGACGTTCTGCAGGCTCAGCACCGCATCCCCCGAGAGTTCGGAGAGTGTGGGCGGTTCGGGACGGTCGGCGACAGCGCCCAGGAGCAGCCAGCGGCTGCTCGTGAGCCCGAGGTCGGCCACCAGCCGATCGCCGATTCGCATCATCAGGTTGTGCAGGATGAAGACACGCTTGGCGAGGGGGGCTTCGCGCCATCGCCGGGGGTCATCCGCGGCGGTGCAGTCGCTTGAGGCTTGGGCACCTGTTTTTGAATGCAGCGTGTCCGTCATGGGCCGATAGCGTAGCCCTGACGAATACCTAAATCAACATGTTGAATCGCTGGTCGTTGGTTTGGACGCGGCCGGAGCGGGAGCGATGGGCAGCGCCTGGGTTCGCAGCCAGTCGCGGGCGAAAAAGCAAAGAGCCCCTCGCTGGCGCTCGGGGCTCGTTTCGGGATGTTTCGCGTCGGGGGGGGAGGGGGGGCGGGCGGCTTACGCCGTTTCCTTGCGCTTGAGGCGGAGCTCTTCGAGGCGGCGCTTGCGGGTGACGGCCTCGCGGTCGATGACGAACTCGGCCCCCTCGTGGGCGACATCGGGGAGCTCGTACATCAGCTCCATCATGATCTCTTCGATGACGGCTCGGAGGGCGCGGGCGCCGGTCTTGCGTTCGAGGGCTCGCTGGGCGATCTCGCGCAGAGCGGACTCGGTGAAGGTTAGCTTGGCGCCCTCGAGGCTGAAGAGGTACTGGTACTGGCGGATGAGGGCGTTCTTGGGCTCGGTCAGGACACTGATCATCGTCTCTTCGGTCAGCGGCATCAGCGGCGCGAGGACGGGGAGGCGGCCGATGAGCTCGGGGATCATGCCGTACTCGAGCACATCCTCGGGGGTGACCTGGGCGAGGATCTGTCCCTCTTCCTTGACGGGGTCGCCCATGACGGTGTCGGCGGAGAAGCCGATGCGCTTCTTGCCGATGCGCCTGCGGATGATCTCATCGAGGCCGACGAAGGTGCCGCCGCACACGAAGAGGATGTGCGAGGTGTCCATCTGGATGTACTGCTGCTCGGGGTGCTTGCGGCCGCCCTGCGGGGGGACGTTGGCGATAGTGCCCTCGAGCATCTTGAGCAGCGACTGCTGGACACCCTCGCCCGAGACGTCGCGGGTGATGGAGACGTTGTTGTAGGTCTTGCCGATCTTGTCGATCTCGTCGATGTAAATGATGCCGCGCTGGGCCGCTTCGAGGTCGTAGTCGGCGGCCTGGAGGAGCTTGAGCAGGAGGTTCTCGACGTCCTCGCCGACGTAGCCGGCCTCGGTGAGGGTGGTGGCATCGCCGATGGCGAAGGGGACGTTGATGATGCGGGCCAGGGTGCGGGCGAGCAGCGTCTTGCCCGAACCCGTGGGGCCGATGAGCAGGACGTTGCTCTTATCGAGCTCGACCGGGGCCTCTTCGTTATCGATCTGCGAGAGGCGCTTGTAGTGGGCGTGGACGGCGACGGACAGGGCCTTCTTGGCGTAGTCCTGGCCGATCACGTACTGGTCGAGGAACTCGCGGAGCTGGCGCGGCGAGGGGATGGTGCCAAGCGTGTGGCGCGAGGCCGAGACGCGGCGCCGCTCCTGCTTGAAGATGTTCTGGCAGAGGTCGGTGCAGTTGCAGCAGATGTAGACATCGTTGGGCCCCTCCACCATGGGGCCGACCTCGCGCGAGGTCTTGCCGCAGAACGAGCATGTGGTGACCTTGCGTCCGCGGAACCCGGTCTCCGAGCCGGCGGTGGAGCCGGGGCCGCTGTGGGGTCCGCTGTCGTCGCCGTCGTGCCTGTTCTTGGCCATGAACTTCTCACTCAGCGGCGTTGGGGCCGCGCATGTTGATGCGAACAAATGAGGCGGGTGCCCCGCCGCGTAGTGGTGAGTCTATTGTCGGTTCCCGAGCGTGTGCCCGCGATATCTGCAACCAACATCGGCAAAAAAGGTCGCTGCGGAACCGCAGTGACCCAGAATAAGGCTCCGCACGAAGGCCGAACGCGCGGTGCGACCTAGGAACTTTCCGCGTGCCGCCGCCAGCGTTATCGACGATCACCCGTGCGAGGGGTCTGAGGGCTTGGGGAGCGGCTCGCCCGTCAGGTCGAATCCCGACTTGGCTCGGAGTTCCGGTGGCGGTGACTTCGGTCGCAGCGCCGCGGCGGGATCGTTCGGGCCGCCGCGCTTGCCCTGCGCACCCAGTTCCTGGAGCACGACGGCCTTGGCCGCCTCGAACTCGGCGTCTGATAAGTCTCCCCGCGCTTTCATGTCGCGCAGGGTCTGCAGGCTGACCCCGTCGCCAGCGCTCTGCCGGTCCTCACCGAGCAGTCTGCGGCGGATCCAAAACAGCGCGAGGCCGCCGCCGACCACCACCACGACGAGCACACCCACCCAGAGCATGATGGAGCCCACATCCATCGAGCGCGATGGGACGGGGGCGAGCCGGGACTGCGCAATGACAACGACCGGCATGATCACGCGCGGGCATCTTACGGCGCGCACGCGACCACGACCCGTCATTACGGACCAAAAGGACGGACCAGACAGACCGACCCCCGGCGGTGCTCGGCGACCGGCGATCGGGGCGGGCTCAGGCCTTCTCTGAGAACTTCTTGTTGAACTCTTCGAGGCCCATCTCGGTGACCTTGGCCTTGGACAGGATCTGGTCCAGCGCCTTGTGCTCGCGGATCTGCTGGGCCAGGTACGCGATCTGGCCGCGCTGGGCGAGCTGCTTGAAGAGGTCATCGGCGCGGATGTTGCGTTCCATGGCGATCTGGTGAACGCGGCCCATGACCTCCTCCTGGGTGACGCCGAGCTTCATGTCGTCGGCGGCCTTGGAGAGGATGAAGGTGAGCTTGAGGTCGCGGCCCGCCTGCTCGCCCGAAGCGCGGCGGAGCTGGGCCATCCGCTCTTCGATCTGGGTCTCGTCGAGGCCGCGGTACATGAGGTCCATGCGGGCGCGGGAGAGGTTGCGCTCGCTCTGGCGGGCGGTCAGGCGCTCGGGCAGGGTCATCTCGACCTTGTCGGTGAGGTACTTGGCGACCTGCTGCTGCATGGCGACGCGCTGCTCGACCAGCGCCCGCTGGGAGAGGCGCATCTGCACGTTGTCGCGGAGGGCCTGCTCGGATTCGAAGCCGTACTTCTTGACCAGGGCCTGGGCGGGCATGGCGATGATGCGCTCGACGCGGGCGACCTTGAACTCGATGACCAGGTCCTTGCCGCGGATGTCCTCGTTCTCGTGGTTCTCGGGGCCCTTGGTTTTGACCGTGACGGTGTCGCCCGCGACGGGGAGCCCGGCCTGCTTGGCAAAGTCATCGACGAGCACGCCCAGGATCGCTCCCTTGCCCTGCTTGTCGGTCGGGGGGATCTGGATGACAGCGCCGTTGATATCGACGAGTGTCTTGCCCGCGGTGTCCTTCATGATGCCGTGGCCGATGCAGTAATCGCCGGGGGAGGCCTTGTCCTGATTCTCGAGCGAGCCCTCGTTGATGGCCAGGCGCGAGACCTGCTCGTCGACCTGCTCCTTGGTGGGCTCGATCAGGGGCTTGAAGACCTCGATGCCTTCGAGGGAAGGGAGGGTGAACTCGGGCATGACCTCGACATCGAGGTAGAAGGAGAGATCCTTGCCCGGGGTGACCTCGAGCTTGTTCAGGTCTTCGTTGCCCTCGGGGTCGCCGACGACGGCGAGCTTGTGCTCCTCGATCGCCTGCGAGTAGACGGTGGAAACGATCTGGTTCTTGGCCTCGCCGCGGACGCCGGAGCCGAAGCGCTTCTCGACGAGGCGACGCGGGGCGCGGCCCGGGCGGAAACCGGGGATCTCGGCCTGCGCGACGAGCATCTCCATCGAGGATTCGACCTGGGCGGCGACGGCCTTGCCCGGGACGGTGAACTTGAGGCGCTTGCGCGAGGGGCCGATGTCCTCGATGCTGACTTTGTGATCGATTTGGGACTGGGACGCGGTTGCTGCTGCCATGACACGTTCTCCGGGGACCAGGGCCGGTGGGACGCGACCAGCGTCCGCCGACCCCCCGCCCGAGGTGCGAAAGGGAAGGGAGGGTATCGCCCGGCGGCGCAGCTTTCCAAACGAAAGTCTTGCAATGCGCGGATCTGGGCGAGTTTCCGAGCGCTCCAGGCGGGGATTCCGGGATGCGGGCGCGGCGTCGACCGGACACCGAACGCGGCGCGGTGGCAGGATTTTTGTTGACGCGTGGTCAGGGGGGACCGGTCGGTTACAATCTCTCTCCCCCTTCGGCCCGTCGCCGAAGGACCGCCGGAGTGGCGGAACTGGCAGACGCGCTGGATTCAAAATCCTGTGCCCGCGAGGGCGTGAGGGTTCGACCCCCTCCTCCGGCATTGTCCGCACACGAATCAAGGCCTCAGCGATCGACCCCAACCCCTTTCTGAGAGAGACCCACCATGGCCGACCAGCAGCAGCAGCAGCAGCAGATCCAGATCCGCGTCGATGAGTCCAAGATGGCCGTCGCCTACGCGAACACCATCCGGACCACGACGACCGCCGACGAGATCGTGCTGGACTTCGGCCTGAACATGCCGGTGCAGTCGGGCCCGAACGAGCAGATGGCGATGCACTTCGGCGTCGGGGCCCGCGTGGTGATGCAGTGGCCCGCCGCCAAGCGCCTGATGATGAGCCTGCAGCAGGCGGTCGGCGCCTACGAGCAGAACTTCGGCGTGATCGAGCTGGCCCCGCAGCAGCGCCGTCCCGGCTGAGTTCGATGCTCAGGCGATTGTGAAACAACGCAGCACCCGCCGCGCGGCGGGTGCTGTTGTTTTTGTTGTGGCGGAACTCTGAGGCAGTTGGAATGATCCGGTCGATGAACCCGTCCTGCTCACGCGCGGTGGATGCGTGCGCTGCTTCTCGGGAGCCTCGCCATGAACAGTGTCCGATCTTCGGTGGTTGTCGCATGCGTTGCCCTGGGGGGCTCGCTGGTGATCAGTCTGGTGACGAGCGCCGCGATCGTCGGCCGCGCGGTGCGTGGCCTTGGAACCGATCGGCTTGATGCGCAGAGGATGCTCGAGGTTCGCGGATCGGCGAAGCTCAGGGTCACCTCCGACCTGGCGGTGTGGCGGGTTGCCGTTCGCTGCGAGGCCTCGACGGTTGAGTCGGCGTTTGTGGGCATCGAGAAGTCCACCGTCCGTGTGCAGGACCTGGTCTCGCGGCATGGCTTCCTGGGCGATTCGGTCGCCATCGGAGCCATCGCCACCACGACCCACTACAAGCGTGATGCGACCGGGAACCCCACCCGCGAGGTCACGGCCCATGAACTGACTCGATCGGTATCGATCACATCGACCGATGTCGCGAGACTCACCGCGGCGGCTTCTGAAGCGGCACAACTGCTCGGCGAGGGTGTCCTCCTCGATTCGACACCTCCCGAGTATCTGATCAGCAACCTCGCCGACTTGCGGGTGCGTATCGTGGGGGAAGCGACCCGTGACGCTCGCAAACGGGCCGAGGAGATCGCCACGAACGCCGGCAGCCACGTGCGAGAGTTGCGCAGCGCCGACTCCGGGCCCTTGCAGGTCACGCGGCCGGACTCCACCGAGGTCAGCGGCTACGGCCAGTACGACACCTCGACCATCGAGAAGGATGTCGGGATCACGGTGAGCGCTCGATTTGCGATTGCCCTCTGAGGCATGGTGATCACCGATTCGCGCCGAACACGATGAGCCTCTGTTGTGACCGCGGAAGGGCCACCAACCATCACAAAATCCGCCGCGCCCTGGGGTACGACCCCAGCACGGTGAGGTGCTGGCAATGCCTGCGGGCTTCCTCGATTGCGCCGGCGATGTTGGTGTTCTCCTGGTGGCCCTGGGCATCCACGAAGAACGCGTAGGTCCAGTTGACGCGGCCGCTCGGGCGCTTGTCGATGTGGGTGAGGTTCACCCCGGCCTCCTCGAAGACCCTGAGCACGCTGACCAGCGCGCCGGGCTTGTCGGCGGTCTCGAACATGATGCTGGTCTTGTCATCGCCCGTCGGCTTGGCCGACTGCTTGGAGATGACGGCGAAGCGCGTCACGTTGTTGGGGTTGTCCTCGATCTTCTCGAAAAGCACATCGATGCCATAGAGCTGGCCCGCGAGCGATGACGCGATCGCCGCCGAACCGCACGAGGGGTCCTTGTCGAACTCCTCCAGGACGATCTGGACGGCGCGGCTGCTGCTGGGGGCGGGGACGAGCTCGGCCTTGGGGAACTGCAGCGAGAGCCAGTTGCGGCACTGGCTGAAGATCTCGGGCTTGGAGTAGATCCGCCGGATCTCGCGCGGCTCGCACGAGCTCAGCAGCGAGTGGTGGACCTCGAGCAGGACCTCGGCGTAGATGCGGATCTCGCTGCCGTGCTGGGCGAAGGCGTCGAGGGTCTCGACGATGCCGCCGCCGATCGAGTTCTCAACGGGGACGAGACCGTAGTGGCAGTGGCCGCGCATGACCTCGGTGAAGACGCCCGCGATCTCGTGCAGGTCCTCGAAGGAGACCGAGTTGCCGAACTGCTTGGTCGCGGCCTGGTGGCTGAACGACCCCGGCGGGCCGAGGTAGCCGATGCGCAGGGGCTGCTCGAGGACGAAGGAGCCGCTCATGATCTCACGGTACACCGCCTCGACGGTGCGGGCGGGGAGCGGGCCGGCGTTGAGTGCCAGCACGCGCGACAGGACCGCCTGCTCGCGGTGCGGGGCGTAGATGGGGATGCCGCCGTCGCGCTTCACCTTGCCGACCTCGACGATCAGGCTGGCCCGTTCGTTCAAGAGGCGCACGATCTGCTCATCCAGCGCATCGATCCGGATGCGGATGTCGTCGAGCGATGAGGCCGCCTGGCGGGCCTGGTCGGGGGTGGGATCGGGATGATTCGGGTGCTTGGCCATCGAACAGGGTAGATCGGTCCATCGCGCCCCCGTCGCCACCGCAATCCGGCCCGGCGGACCGGGCGGGGTGGGGGGCCCCGGTCTGGAACCCGGGCTCCCGGAGGCCCAACAAGAGCGCGAGGGGAGCGCAGTCCGATCCTACAGTGATCCGCCTCGCGACATCGCCCTTTACCCAAGCGAAAGCCGCCATTGCTGAACCTCGCGGAACAATCTCAGCACTTGCCTCAGAACCTGCCCGCTCTGGCCCAGCAGGCCGCCCAGGGGTTCAGCGCCCACCCGTGGGTGGTGCACCTTGGGATGGCTCTGGTGTTCGGGTTCGGGTTGGCGCTGTCGTTCATGGGAAAGAAGCTGGTCAGGCCGGGGTTCATCCTCATCGGCATGGCCGCGGGGGCGATTCTGGGGCATCTGGCACCGCCCGCGCTCGCTCTGGGCGGGCAGCCGCTGGCGACGGTGGCGGTGCTGGCGCTGATCGGCGGGATCGCGGGCTGGCTCTTCTTCCGCGTGTTCGTGGCGAACTCGCTGGGCGTGGTGCTGTCGCTGGTGGCGATCCTGGCGACCGCCGCGTACTTCCGCGTGTCGCCACCCAAGATGGACCTGAGCCAGACGTTCAATAGCGCCACCGGGTTTGCGAGCGATGACGCCAAGGACCGCGTGTCTTCGGCGATCGATCAGGCTCGCCGGGCGCTAGAAGACGCCGCGAACGGCGTGACCGAGGGGCCCAAGACCCCGGAGGCGGCGGCGATGGAGCAGGCGGCCGAACGCTCGCGCGATCTGCTGCAGGAGCTCGCATCGAATCTCGGCGATCAGGCATCGGACTTCTGGAACTACGCTCTGACCCCCGCGGCGCGGTTCGGGCTGGCGATGGCGGCGATCGGGGGCTACCTCGTCGGGCTGGTGCTCGGGTTCCTGCTGCCGACCAAGGCGAGCGCGGTGACTACGGCGATCGTCGGGCCCGCGGTGTGGCTGCCCGCCGGGGTGTACCTGGTTCACGCGTTCAAGCTGCCGTTTGCCGCGAACCTCCCCGACAAGCCCGCGATCTGGCTCGGGATCTGGGGGACCGCGGCGGTGCTGGGGCTGGTCGTGCAACTGGCGATGGGGGCGAAGAAGAAGCCGGCCAAGAGTGAAGCAAGCGGCTGACTTCCGGGCAAAAACAAACCGACCCGCCCTTGGCGGGCGGGTCGGATGTTCATCGAACGCAACCGATCGTTACGGGCAGGGAACGCCGAAGTTTCCGAGCACGGTGGTGATGTCGGCGAAGTTCACGGTGCCGTTGCCATCGGCATCGCCCAGCGGCCCGGCGAGGCCGAAGTTGCCGAGCACGGCGGTGATATCCGCGAAGTTCACGGTGCCGTTCTGGTCCGCATCGCCCTGGCAGAAGGCCGGGGCGCACTGGATGTTCTCAATGACGAGCTCATCGATGGCGGCCTCGACGAGCGAGGCGCTGCCGGTGTCGCCTGCGGTGAAGCGGAGGCGGACATTGGCGGTGGGGGTGACGAAGTCGCCGACGTTGATCTGCTTGCGGATCCAGCCGCCCGAGGTGCCCGCGCCGGCGGGGCCGACGGTCTCGACGTTGACCCAGGTCGTGCCGTCGCTCGTGATGTCGATGATGAAGGTGTCGGTGTTGGGCGTGGCGCCGGCGCTGTTGTTGTACCAGCGGTAGTACGAGAGGCTGGCGTTTGAAGCGCCGGCGAGATTGATCACCGGGCTGACGAGCGTGGTGACACCGTTGTCGATATCGGCATCGCCCAGGCCGCCGCCGACGGGGCCCTGGCCGGTCACGAAGCAGAACACACCGGGGTCGGCGGTCTGATCGTTCTCGGGCTGTGCGGCGGTGCCGTTGGGATCGACCCGCACCCACTGACCGGTGGTCGCGGTGTCACCCGCGACGCCCAGAGTCCAGCCGGTGTTGGTCTCGACGGTGTCGTTGACGATGGTGGTGATGCTCGTGGCCGAGGTGGCGGAGAAGCCGTTGATGGGGGCGTCGAAGGGGCTGGTGACGGTGCCCGAGGTGGAAGTTCCTACTTGAACGTAGTACTCGACGAACGCGCCGCAGGGGGCCGCGGGGAAGGTGCCCGTGAACCGCCCGGCACCATTGTCGGACATGGGGTACGAAACGAACGACCCGTCATTGATCGAGACCCACAGCACGCCGGTGCCGGCGACGGCCGAAGCGCTGAGGTTGACCGCGTCGACGACGAGCGAGGTCCCGCCCGCGGGAGAAACGAGAGACGGGCGGCCGAAGGGATACTGGAAGTCGATGAGGGCAAGCGCGGGGCACGAGATGCCGTGCTCGAGGAACGACGGGCAGATGAGCCCGAAGTTCGGGGTGCCGTTGCCGAGGTTGGCATCGTTGTCATCGACGGTCAGGACCTCGACGGCGGTGGTGGGATGGGCGGAGTTGAGCCCCTGGCCGCCCGCGGTCATGAGCGCCCAGTCGACCTGGAGCTGCCGGACAAGTTCGAGGCCGGTGGGGTCGCCGTAGGACTGACCGAAGCGGGTGCGCATCTCCCACCAGACGCCGCTGACGATCTGCCCGCAGGTGTGGATCGCCGATGAGGTGCAGGGGTACTGCTGGTTGGCGGCGGGTGGGTTGCGCACGAACGAGCCCGCGGTCTCGCGGAAGTTGCGGCCCAGGATCGGGTCGTCGTAGATGAGTAGCGACATGATGTCGCCGAAGCCCTCGCCGAAGGCGCCCTGCGCCAGGTTCAGCCGGTTGACGATGAAGTGCCCGTACTCGTGGGCGACGACGGAGGAGTAGGCGGTGTTCACGCAGCCGCCGCCCGCGTTGTAGAAGTTGGTCTGGATCGCGATGCCGTCGAACGTCGCGTTGCAGGTCGAAGCGATCATGACGTTGACGGGGAGAACGATGTCCAGAGCGGTGAAGGAGGGGGCGCGGTCGCGGAAGTAGTTGTGGGTGATGTTGGTGTGCAGGTAGGCGTTGACCTGAGCCGTGGTTGCCTCGGTGGGGGTCGGGTTGAGCAGCAGGTCCAGAACGCCCGGCGCAACGACGTTGCCGCTGGCGGTGATCTCGGCGCCGGGGCTGTTGTTGACGGCGGCCCAGCGACCGGTGACGGTCGTGGACATGGTCACGCTCGCGGCGGGGTTGCCGGTGCTGACGTACGCGCCGGCGATGCTGGCGAAGGTCGCCCCGGTGACGGAAGAGGTGACGCGAATCTCTGGAAGCACGGCGGGGGCGGCCGGATTGGTGACCTGATCGGGGAACGTGCCCGGTGAAGCGTTGCCTCGGACCACGCCGCTGACGCTTTCGTTGAGGATTTCATTGCGAGCCTGCAGCAGGGAGCCGGTGGCGGCATCGACAAAGAAGGTGAACCCGCTCGGGCCCATCGGGCCGACGCTGCGGCCCGTGAACTTCCAGGCCCGCGTGGCGGGGATGGGCGCCTCTGCGTTGCCCTCTCCGAAGTAAACGACCATCTGGGGCGTCCCCCACTCCTGCATGCCGGCATAGAGCGGGTGAGCCGCGACCGAGTCCACGGCCTGCTGCGCCTCTGTGGCGACGGGCGGGAACCCGCCAGCCGGACGCTCGGCCAGGCGAGCGTTCACGAGGGCGACCTCGCTCACGCCGGCGTTGTTCTTGACGACGATGCGGACCGCCGACTGCTCGACGGGGAGACCATCCATCGTCTGGTCATAGACCAGCACGGAGGCATCGGTCATGGGGAGTGTGTCGGCGCGGCGGGGGGAGAGCTCCGGGTTGCCCACGCCCAGCGCCTGCACATGCTCATCGAGCCAGATCGCCGCGGCGTTCGCGGCGGTATCGGCGGCGGCCATCGGGGCACCATAGATGGTGTCGACGCGACCGGCGAACTTGGTGACGCGGACCTCGGGGTGCTCGTTGAGCAGTTCGCTCATCGCACGCCGTGCTTCCGCATCGCGCGGGGCACCCAGCGCCGAACCGCACAGAACCAGCAACAACCCTGTTCCCAGGCCGACCCCCACGACTGCTGCGCGCATGGACATCAAACACACCTCCGTCCGGGAACCAAACCAGAGGGCGACCACGCCACTTCGGCCAGTTCCTATGGACACAAGGTACGTCGAAACCGCACCGGGACCAGTCAAATACTGCGGATCCGCAGCCCCAATTTGATATCGCTCTCAGTCACGAGGTTGATTTCAGCCATATGCGGCCCCGCGCTCGGCTGTCTGGGGGAGATCTCAGCGGTGCGGTTCTTCGTGTTCTTCCTCGTGCGCCGCATCGGCGGACTTCGATTGTGGCTTGTCCTCGGCGGCGGGCTCGGCGTGCGCCGGCGCGGGGGCGGCGCTGGCGTGCGAGTCGGGCGCGTGCGTGGGAGTGGCCTCGGCGTGGGAAGCGTGCTCGGGAGCGCTCTTGGCCGCTGACATGATGATCTTGGACTGGTAGGGGTGCTCGCCGAGCCAGCGGACCTTGCCGCTGGCCAGGTCGTAGACAGCGCCGACGACCTTGATTTTGCCCTCGCTCAGATGCTCGCGGATCTCCTGGCTGTGCGCAATGAGGTCGTCCACGCTCTGCCAGACGTTGGCCTCGATGGCGGCGGTCACCAGTTCATCCCCCTTGAGTTCCGGGCGGTTCTTCTTGACCCACTCGACGGCGGGGATGATGTTGTCGACCAGGCCCGGGATCGAACCGTGCACCTCGGCACCCGACGCGACGGCCTTGACTGCGCCGCAGGCCGAGTGGCCCATGACGACGACGAGCGGTGCGTGCAGGTGGCCCACGCCGTACTCGATGGTGCCGATCTCATCGGTGTCCGAGACGTTGCCCGCCACGCGGATGACGAAGAGGTCGCCGATGCCGCGGTCAAAGACCCGCTCGACGGGGACGCGCGAGTCAGCGCACGAGAGCAGGATGGCAAAGGGGTTCTGGCCCGAGGCGACCTCGGCGCGGCGAGCGGCCGATGAGTTGAGGTGCTGCTCGGTGCCCGCGACGTAGCGGCCGTTCCCATCGCGGAGCAGAGCGAGCGCCTGATCGGGGGTCGGGCCGGCGGGAGGAGCGTCCGCGCCCGCGGAGGCGAACACGACGAGCGGAGCGAGGGCTGCGATCAGACGGTCGAGCGTGCGAGCGGGCATCGTGGCCTCCTTCGGTCTGGAAATGTGCGGCGGCGTCGCCGCGTCATGTCGCCTTTCGGACCGAACGGGGTCCAGCTCCCGCTCGCGACGCGATGCGGCCGTGCTGTGGTTCCGGCTGGGGAGGCGATGGGTGTTATGGGCCCGGGCCCATCGCCCCCCCACTACACTCACCCCGGTGACCCAGCATCCGCGTGACATCGCGCTGCGCATCATCCACCGCCTCCGCGATGGGGGGCACATCGCCTACCTCGCGGGCGGTTGCGTGCGCGATGAGTTGCTGCGGATGACCCCCAAGGACTATGACATCGCCACCGACGCCACCCCGGCCCGCGTCGGCGAGCTTTTCCGACGAGCCCGCGAGGTGGGCAAGGCGTTCGGTGTGATGCTTGTGCACGATGGTGGCATCACGGTCGAGGTGACGACCTTCCGTCGGGAGGGCGGGTACACCGACCGTCGGCGGCCCGATCATGTCGAGTTCGCCGATGCGCGCGCCGATGCGCAGCGGCGGGATTTCACCATCAACGCGCTCTACATCGATCCGGTCGATATCGATGCCTCGCCGGCCGCCGATGCGTCCGCACCACGGGTCCGTGTCGCGCACGTTCGCGGGGCGGTGATCGACCATGTCGGCGGGCTGGCCGATCTGGAGCGCCGAATCATCCGAGCCGTCGGCGATCCGGATGCACGGCTTCGCGAGGACGACCTGCGCTGCCTGCGAGCAGTACGGTTCGCGGCTCGGCTCGGCTTCGAGATTGAAGCGGCGACGGAAGCCGCGGTGCGCCGGCACGCGGGGGATCTGGTGGGCATCTCTCGCGAACGCATCGGCGATGAGCTGCGGATGATGCTGGCGCATCCCACGCGCTCGGCGGCCGCCGAGCGGCTCGAATCACTGGCGCTGGACGGGCCAACGCTCGCCGAAGCGCCCCGCGCCCGGGCCTGGCCGTCGCGCCCCCCGCTCGCGACCCTCGCGGCGGTCCCTGCGGAGGCGGGCTTCCCGCTGGCCGCGGCGGCGTGGATGATCGACCGGCTGGGGGTGCCTGACTCGCCGCATCCGCCGACCTCCCGCGTGGCCGCCGAGGCACCGGCGATGATCGCTCGTTGGCGTGCTTCGCTGTGCCTGAGCAACGAGGAACGCGACGAGATCACCGCGGTTCTGCGGATGCTGGTTGTCCTGGAGCGCGACTGGGAGACGTTGGGGATGGCCGGGCGGAAGCGAGCGGCGGCGAGCCGATCGTTCGGGGGAGCGATCGTCCTACTGGCGGCACGGGAGCCGGCCCTGGCCCGGCGGCTGGGGGAGGATGTGGGGTCGCTCGCCCTGACCCCGGGCGGGCTGGCCCCCGCGCCCTGGGTGACCGGAGACAACCTTGTGGCTCACGGCGTTCCGCCGGGGCCGGGGTTCGGCAAGTGGTTGGACGATGTCTACGACGCCCAGTTGGAAGGTCGGGTGGCGAATCCCGGCGAGGCGCTGGAACTGGCGATCACGCTCTGGCGCGCGCACAAATCGTGAGACATGCTCAACCTTCCGGCGTCGTTGGATTACAATTGGTGATTCGGAGGTTGGCTCCCGCGGGCTATCGCTGCGTAGAGTTCGGTCATTGGGCGGGGGCTGTTCCCCGGGTTACCGCGCGAAGCGTTGTGCTCGCGAGGCAGAAGACGGAGGCAATCGGATGAAGCGTCTGATCACCTGGTTGGGCAACGGCGGGCTTGTGACGGTGCTGGCGCTCGGGTTGGCGGCCTCTTCGCCGATCTGGGTTCAGTCAGCGCGGGCCGAGACCAAGACCGACAAGGCCAAGGAGCCCGCCAAGGACGCCAAAGCCGAGGCCAAGCCCAAGGACCAGATCATCCTGAAGTCCGGGCGCACCGTCGAGGGGTACGTGATCGAAGAGGGACCACGCGAGGTGAAGGTCCGCGTCGTGGTGAGCGGCATCGAGGCCGTGACGACCTACGCGAAGTCCGACATCCTGGAGATCAAGCGAGAAGCGGTGCCGGTGGTGGCCAAGGCCGCTGAGAAGAAGCCCGGCAAGGGCGATGCAACCAAGGCAGACGACACGTCGAGCGATGACGCATCCGACGACGATGCCGCTTCGGAAACGGAAGACCCGGATCAGACCCGACTCTACGTGGTCGAACTCAAGGGGCGATTCGGATTCGACGTGTCCAAGACCCCCCTCGAGCAGGTCTTTCAGGAGGCCGACAAGTACTTCAACGACTCGGTCGACGGCACCGGCGAGATGCAGGGCAAGACCGTGGTCGACCCCTCCAAGCGCGAGCGGAACGTGGTGGTCCTGAAGCTGGACACGATGGCCCGCGGGGACTTCGGCTCGGTGTTCATCGCCGAGGGCATCGGCCCGGTGGTCGAGCACCAGATCATCGAGCGCGGTCGCCGCGTTGTGTACTGGGTCAAGACGGCGGGGGGCGCTTCGGCCTTCATGCCCTTCATCAGCCCGGAGATCTACTTCACTCCCGACGGCAGGCTCGGGGGCATCGACGACCTGGACAAGTTCGACTCCGGCGACCACATGGTCAACGAGAAGCTCATCGGGGCGTTCATCGGTCACGCCCAGGGCTTCACGATCAAGGGCGGGCACGGCGACGCGGTCCCGGTGCTCAACGCGATGCTCCGCAAGCACTTCTGGCTTTTCGTGAAGTTTGAGGGCGGCAAGCCCGTGTACCTCCAGCGCCCGCTCAAGCCGGAAGATGGCGACGGCTGGACGCTGCTGTCTGACGATGGCGAGGGCGAGAACGAGGACAAAGAGGCGCTCCGCGGCAACGACCTGTTCACCCTGGAGCCCGACTGGGCCGAGAAGCTGGGCATCTCGAAAGGTGTCGCCGACAGCATCGATGACCTCGCGTTCCGCATGGGGATCCAGCGGAACTACAAGGCGATCTCCGGGAAGGACAGCCGCGGCCAGAAGGCGATGGCCACCTGGAAAGAAGGGGTCGAGGAGGCCGTTCGGCAGATCGCCCCTCCCCCCGGCAGCGAGCAGGCCCCGATGGGCAAGCTCTGGGTCAAGTTCAACGAGATCGGTGTGAACGGCGACTTCAACGACCGCAAGCAGGCCCGCGGGCAGCGCCTGGCGATCCTCAGCCAGATCCGTTCGATCGTGACCCGCTACGCCGAAGTGTTTGACCCGGAAGGCCAGTTCCGCGCCCAGATCGACACGCGCATTTCCGCCGAACGGCTCGCCGCCGAGCAGGATGC